>JAHAZA010000080.1 GCA_018385415.1 Treponema sp.
TCTAAACTTGATAAAAGTTTATTTGGTTTTTAAAAAGGAAAATAACTAAGCAGGACAACATTTTACCATTGATTTGCCGTACTGCGCCTTTATATGAAACTGATATTAGTGCTCTTCTGTCAATAAATAGCCCAATCGAAATTGAGATTTAAACTGCCTTTTTATATCGCACAGCAGAATTCTTATTCTGAAACTTTGCTTCATATTCGTTTGGTGAAGTAAAGCCACAGTGAGAATGAATCCGCTTTGTGTTGTAAACAGTTTCGATATATTCAAAAACAAGGCTCCGACAATGTTCGTAACCTTGAATCTGAAACCTGTAAAGCCATTCCCGCTTAATCAATGAATGAAAGCTTTCGATGCATGCGTTGTCATAAGGATAATGCACTTTTGAATAACTTCTCTTCATCTTTTCAGTTGCTTTAATATAAGCATCTGCTTTGTAATGGCTCCCTCTGTCTGAGTGGATGATTAATGGCCTTTTTATTTTTCTTTCGGTCTTTGCTTTTTCCACTGTCTTTATTACGAACTCTTCTTCCATCGTTCGTGATAATTACCAGGCAATTATCTTACGCGAGAATAAATCCATGATTGTAGAAAGATACATGAAGCCTTCGCTTGTCCAGATGTATGTAATGTCGGTACACCAGACAGCATCAGGACGTTTGGGATTGAACTTCTGTTTCAGAAGATTTTTCAGCTTTATTGAATCAAGTTTTACCTTAGGTACTGCATGCCATTTCTTTCATATAAACACTTACGGTTCTCTCAGAAGTGTTAGCGTCGGGAGAAAATAACCTCCAGGTGGCTGAAATCAGCGAACTCTAACAGTTATAAAACTAATGTTTTTTTTCTAAAAAGGTGTTATACTATCAGTAATGGAGGTAATTTATGGCTTCAATTAATCGCTATCAGACAATTAATGATATTCCTGCTAGTAAGGGAAAAGATGTGCTTTTGAAGATTTTAAATTCTGCAATAGGAGACTTTTCAAAGTTACAAAAAATTGCTGTTGAATATGAGAAAAAAGCTCTTGAAATGATCAAAGCAGAATCGAAGGAGAATAAATAATGATTTTCCAGCCTTTAGAGACAGAGCTTTTTTATTATGAACATCTTTTAGACTCTTCTGATAATCTGCAACTTATTCAGGATTTTTGTGTAACTAATACTTCTGGTTATGGACTGGAACGATATATAAAAGAACTTGCTGAGTCGGATGAAAAAGATGGCTCTGCAAGAACTTATCTGCGGACCTCGTGGTATTTCGTATTTTATATGATTTTTTATATTTTAACAAGAATAACCTATAATAACCTGTTTTCAAACAGGTTATTATAGGTTATAATAGGTACTGAAATCAAATTTTGAGGACAAGATATGGAAGATATAAATATTCAGATTTCAGACCTTGAAAGTCAGATTGCCTCGTTGCCAGTCGGTTATATTTCAAAAAAAATGATTAACGGAAAGGAACGTTATTACCAGCAGTGGACAGAAAACGGAAAAATAAAAAGCAAATATATCAAAAATGAAGAAGTTGAAGAATTTCAGAAAAAGATAGAATTCCGAAAATCTCTACAGTCGAAGCTTTCGGAATTGAAATCTTCAGCCGCCTTTATCGAGACACCATCAATAAAAGATGCAAAGTTCAATCTCAGGATTATATATGGAATAGATCTTAAGGATTTTGCATCCCAGACAAAAAATTTTCAGAAACGCGATTGTTTTACGCAGATTCAGGAATATCTTTACAGTGACACTTTGGATAAAGTCTGCCTCGTCTACGGACTTAGGCGAACCGGAAAAACAACGATGATTCGCCAGTGCCTTTACGAAATGAAGGAAGGGGACTTTAAGCGTAGTGTTTATATCAAGGCAACAGTCACAGATACAATGGCTTCGTTGAATAAAGATTTGAAACAGCTTCGTGAACTTGGCATTAAATATGTGTTTATTGATGAAGTGACTCTCATCAGTGATTTTATCGATTCCGCAGCAATATTGTCTGATATTTATTCGGCAATGGGAATGAAGATTGTTCTTTCCGGAACAGATTCCCTTGGTTTCTGGCTGGCAGTTCATGAAGAGCTTTATGACCGGGCAGTAATGGTTCATACAACCTATATTCCATTTTCTGAACACTCAAGACTTCTGGGGATAAATGATGTTGATGAATATATCCGCTATGGAGGAACACTGAAGGCTGGAGTCTGGGGCTTTGAAAACAAAGAAGTAAATGCAGAGGATGCATCCTTCCGTGATAATGAATCAACCAGAATTTATATTGATACTGCAATTTGTTCTAACATTCAGCATTCATTAAAGTGCTATCAGGATGGAAATCATTTCCGAAATCTGTACGACCTTTATGAAAAAAAGGAACTCACAGGTGCAATAAACAGAATAATTGAAAATGAATCTCATAACTTTCTGGTTCAGATTCTCACGGATGATTTTAAATCACATGATCTGCATTTGCTTGGTCGAAATTTGAGAAAAGAGAGAGAAGAGGAAAATAGAATAGAGATTTTTGATAATCTGAATGAAGTTTCAGTTACTAAAAATCTTATGGAAATTCTTGAGATAAAGAATAAAGATTTGCAGATTGTTCAAATTACAGATGACCATGTTGAAGAAATAAAAGAATATTTAGAAGCTCTGGATCTTCTTGACGAGTGTGATTTGAGGGCAATAGGCAAAAAATTAAAGTTTTCAGAAAATAAGATTTTTACTCAGCCGGGAATGAGATTCTGCCAGGCAAAGGCTCTTGTTCATTCGATTCTGAAGGACGAGAAATTTGATCAGTTGAGTGAGCCTGTAAAAACTTTTATTACAGAACGACTATTGGCAACGGTTATGGGGCACATGCTTGAAGATATAGTTCTTCTTGATACTAAGCGGCGATATGGAAAAAGCAAAGAAGTCTTTAAACTGTATTTTGCTGCCGGTGAATTTGATATGGTCATCTATGATAAGAAAAAAGCTGAAATAGAACGTTTTGAAATCAAGCACAGTGATGAAATAGTTGAAGAACAGGCAAAACATCTTTTGAATGAAGACAACATTGCAAACACCGAGAAGATGTATGGAAAAGTAATTCGCCGATGTGTATTGTACAAAGGCGGCTCCGGTATTGCTTCAAACGGAATTGAATACAAGAATGTGGAAGAATTCCTGAATGAAATGAAGGGATAGCATTTTGTTGAGCCTCTGAAAAAGGTTGAAAAATAGTAAACTCTAAAGTATACAACTTTAAAGTTTACATTTTCAATTGGAATAAATATGTTTAAAGGCCGAAAAAAGGAACTTGAATTATTAGAAGACTTATATGATTCAAAACAATTTGAATTTCTCGTTCTTTATGGGCGTTCAACAGCACATCTTGAACTTAAGGCATTTGATTTCCATCAAAATATGGAAAATGCATCATCAAATAACATTACTCTTGTAACAGTTGATGACTTATTCGAGTTCGGAGAATAGAATTGGTAGAAAAATGATAATAAGTGTAATATATTCTTGCCGATAAGATTGAAATTCCAAAAAAAGACAGAAGATTTACTGCATCAGATATTAGAAAACTTTGCCAGTAGGTTGTTTATGAAAAAAAAGTAAAATATTATTATAAAAATTGCACTATATATGTAATTTAAGTATAATAATTTGTATAAAATATATTTTACAGGAGCAACCATGAAAGGCATTATTCTCGCCGGTGGATCTGGCACACGTTTATATCCAATTACAAAAGCTGTTTCAAAACAGATTTTACCACTTTATGATAAACCAATGATTTATTATCCATTAAGTGTTTTAATGCTGGCAGGAATTCGTGAAGTTTTAA
>JAHAZA010000015.1 GCA_018385415.1 Treponema sp.
CTTATATATATTATAGAGGAAATTATTATGTATATTACTTGTCTTGACCTTGAAGGTGTGCTTGTTCCAGAAATCTGGATTGCTTTTGCTGATGCTGTAGGAATCCCAGAGCTTCGTCGTACAACACGTGATGAACCTGATTATGATAAACTTATGAAATATCGTATTGATATTTTAAAACAGCATGGTCTTGGATTGAAAGAGATTCAGGCAACAATCGAAAAAATTGATCCACTTCCAGGTGCAAAAGAATTTCTTGATGAACTTCGTGCTAACTGTCAGACAATTATTATCAGCGATACTTTTGATCAGTTTGCAGGTCCTTTGATGAAAAAGCTTGGACTTCCAACAATTTTATGTAATACACTTGAAGTTGCTCCTGATGGCGAAATTACAGGTTATAAAATGCGTTGTGAAAAAAGTAAACTTACAACTGTAAAAGCATTACAGTCAATTGGATATGAAACTATTGCCTCAGGTGACTCTTTCAATGATCTTGGAATGATTCAGGCTTCAAAAGCAGGATATCTCTTCCGTTCAACAGAAAGTATCATCAAGGAATATCCTCAGTTCCCAGCATTTACAGAGTATTCTGAACTTTTGAATGCAATCAAAAAGGAAATTTCAAAATAGTATTAATATTATGGGGATGACAATTTTTTTTCTGTTGTCCTAGGAATAAAGGGGAGAATATTTTCTATGTATTTTAAAAATG
This sequence comes from Treponema sp., assembly GCA_018385415.1. Lineage (GTDB taxonomy): Bacteria > Spirochaetota > Spirochaetia > Treponematales > Treponemataceae > Treponema_D. Next base: position 716 of record JAHAZA010000015.1, read on the forward strand.
TAAAAAAGATTTTTTTAACTTTACTTGTAAGCTTGTCTTTTGCAGCATTTGCACAGAGTGATGAGCGTGATGTTCCGTATACTAAAGAGCTTAGAACTTTTATCAATGCATATTTTAATCATGATCTTACAACAAAGGAACAGGCTGAAAAACTTTATAATGCAGTAAGCAGTAACATGCCTGCTGATTTTACTGAATATCAGGTGGAGACAACACTTTCTCGTGCTGATTATTATTTTGGTCAGTATATTATGGAGTTGTATGATTTGACTCAGCTTGAACATGCACTTGATGATATTTCAAAGGAATTTGAAGAACCAGAAGAAAGAAATAAAAGAATCAAGGCAGAGGCTTCAAAATATTATGAAAGTGGAATGGTACACGGATCAAAAGCTATGGCATTAAAGCCTGACGATTGTCCTGATGCAATGGCTGCCTACACTCAGGCACTTTCAGGAAATATTATTGTTAAGCCTGTGGGATATGTTCTGCAGCATGGTACAAAAATCGCATCATATGCAAGAAAAATTGTTAAGGTTGCTCCTAAAAGTGGAATAGGTTGGTTCCTCGTTTCTGCCCAGAGTTGCTATGCGCCTGGAATTTTTGGTAATGCAAAAAAAGGCCGTCAGCAGATGACTACATATCTTGAAGATGAAGATATGATCTGCGAAAAGTTTGATAGATACAATTATACTTGTGCCATCGCATACACATATTACAGACAGAATAAATTTGCAGAGGCAAAAGAATGGTATACTAAATGTCTGGATTTTTATCCTAAAAATTATTGTGCACTTGATTTTATAAAAAAGTGTGATGCAAAACTTGCATCAAAGTAAAAAAAAGCTGATGCATTCAAACTGCATCAGCTTTTTTTTATACCTTAATCTTACTAAGAACTTGTCCAATAGGCTCGTGGATAACAAGGTTTGCTGCATCATCCATTTGAGTTTCACTTTTGTTCAGAAGAACAAGATATCTTCCTCTGAAGTATCTTACGAAGCCTGCTGCTGGGTAGACAACCAGTGAAGTCCCACCAATAATAAGGGTGTCCGCTTCAGAAATTGCCTTAACGGTTTTATCAATTAAATCATTATCAAGACCTTCCTCATACAGAACTACATCTGGTTTTACGATTCCTCCACATTCTGTGCAATGTGGAATCTGGTCTGGGGAATTTACACTTTCTGCAATAAATTTATCATCATAGAATCTGTGACATTTCTGACAGAAGTTTCTTAAAGTACTTCCGTGGATTTCGTAGACCTCTTTGCTTCCGGCTTTTTGATGGAGACCGTCAATGTTCTGGGTAACAATAGCCTTAAGCTTTCCTGCTTTTTCCATTTCGGCCAGCTTATAGTGGGCAGCGTTTGGTTCAAAGCCTTCAGGTAATAATTTTGCCCTGTAGAATCTGTAAAATTCCTTTGTGTTAGAATAAAAAAATGAATGGCTGATAATTGTTTCTGGAGGATATTTCCATTCCTGATTGTAAAGTCCGTCTGTACTTCTAAAATCAGGAATTCCTGATTCTGTTGAAACGCCGGCGCCACCGAAAAAAACAATATTGTCAGAGTCATCAATAATTTTTTGAAGTTCTTTTATTTTTGAATCAATATCACTATTAGCCATAGATTCCCCCGGAAAGTATTTAATATAGTAACTATTATAACACGAAATGTGTTTTATAACTGCTGGAATGTCATGTTTGAACGACAAATTGCTGTATTTGTCAAAATTTAAATTAGTGTTATAATATAAAAAAATGTGTTGAAATTTATCCTAATAATCTTGCTTCAAATAACATGATAAAAAATGCAAGGCAACACTGGAAATTGATTGAGTATGTTTAAAAAAGTTCAGAAAATATTTTTTTTAACAGTATTGCTTCTATGTTCATCGAAGATATTTGCAAATCCTGCAATTGAGGAATATGTTCTCGAAGATGGAATGCATGTATATCTTCTTGAGGATTTTTCTTCTGCACTTGTACGAATTGAATTTAATGCACGGGCAGGTTTTTCCAAACAGAACCCGGACAACGCAGGATTTTTTCCACTGTATACCGAAATGTTTAAATATGCCTCCGGCCAAGATAAAAAAATCCTTTCTGGCTTAGAAAGTGAATGTAATGCAGATTCTTCACGATATACAATTTATGTAACCCCATCAGAAGTTAAAGATACATTAAAAGCACTTGCAGTATGTGCTTTTGATCCGATCTTTTTAGATGATGATATAAATCGTGAACTTGAAAAAGCAAAAAAACAGGTTACGGAAAATGCTTTTAGTGTAGAAGGTTTTATTAATTCCAGCATTGATTCCAGAGTTTTTTCAGAAAGTCCATGGAAGCATGATTCAGGAATTTATCCTACAATTTTTTCTAAGACAAAAACCAGCTCATGTCGTCTTTTGCTTTACGATATTGCAGAAAATTATTACAAGCCAAAAAACTGTGCTTTATTCATTTCCGGTCCAATAACAAAAGATGAAGCATTAAAGCTTTCTGAAAATACATTCGGTAAAAAACACGTGTCATCTCGAGCAGGTAAATCAGACATTTATTCAAAAATTCAGACTGACAGAAATGAAAAACAAAAACTCTTTGTTTTAACAGATCCGGAATTTTCTCCAGATATGACTCAAATTGTAATTCAATACAAAAGTCTTGAGATGGAAGAATGTGATTATACAGCTCAGGTTCTTGATAATAACGGATCGCTTTTTAAAACAATGGCTCTTTCTGAAAGCAGTCTTGGAATAAGACATCCTCAATACATTAATGCTGCAGGAACACATAAAAATAACAGTTCAAGACTTATCATTCAGGCGCTGCTTGAAAATCCTAAAGCATCACCTTGTAAAAATGCCTTGAGTTTTACTGATATTCTTGAAAATTCTATCAGTGGAATCAGTGATGAGGAATTTGAACAAGCCGGTGAGCTTCTTTGTAATTCCTTTGATTTAATGCTTAGCGATTCATCAAAAACTATGGATTTGCTATCTCAGTTTTGGGCAATTAAAGATTATAATCGTGAAAGTGATTACGATTCTGTTAACTTTATTGAAAACTTTTTCAGTAGACCTGAACGGATCCGTTCAACATCACTTGATAGTATTAAAAGAAAAGTTCAGCAGGAAAAACCATTTGTTTTTGTACTTGTAAATTCATCAATATTTAAAAAGTATGAAAAGGAATTTCAAAAGAATGGTTTTGAAATCATTACTGTAAAGAACGGTTCCTGGTATACACAGAAGCTTTATGCTGCAATTAAAGACTCAATGGAAAAAGGTTCTGACAGGCAGGATAATTCACAGACGTCAGAAGAAAAAGCTGAAGATTTGTTTTTTGAGAATAACAAAAACTCAATTTCAAGATATGAACTTAAAAATCATATTCCTGTATTCGTTAAAGAGAGAAGTTCTACAAATACTGTTTCGTTGTGTCTGATGATTGAAGGCGGAGAAATAACTGATGAAAAAAATCTCTATGGCCTTGAAAGTGTAATTGTTGATACCGTTGCTGTAAAAATAAAAGGCTTTTTATATCAGAAATATATGGAAGGAACTATCAAAAACTTTCCTGATGTAATGAGTCAGACTGATTTTACAAGTTCTGCAATTTATGTTGAATGCTTAAGTTCAGATTTTAAAGAAGTAATCCAGGCTTTTTCTGAAGCTTTGATATTTTCTGATTTTACACCAGCGATGGTGGATCCTGTTGTGCTTCAGAGAAAATCATCTCAGATTGTAAAAACTTCTTCACCAGTATTTCAGTTAACGTCAAGTGCAGTTTCTATATTGTTCAAGAATAAAGAATATCAGACTGTTTATCAGACAAATCAGGATATTTTGAAAAAACTAAATTTCACAGAAATTCTTGAAGCAAGTATAAAGCTTTTTAATGCAGACAGATATAAAATTATTGTTTCAGGGAATGTTGAAGAAGCTGCAGCTTCCTTTGAAGAAATAACAGAACTTTTTGATAACACTTTTGGTATTATTCCTCAGGAAGGAATTACATCAAAGCCTCAAGTGGAGCTTAATGCCGTAAATCGTAAGAATCGCAAAGTAAAGCTTGTTCATCTTTTTTTGACTGATGTTTCAAAAGAGAAGGCAGGACCACGACCTCAGGTTTTGATTCCTACAACAGAGTTTTTGGATCCTGCACAATTCTGGATCAAAAATGAAAGTGGTAATGATAAAGAACCACTTTTCAATGCATTGATGAATGACTTCTGTGGAATACTTCAGGAAAAATGCGATAACGTTGTGCAGAAGCAGAATATGATTGTAATGAATCAGGCCTGTGACTCAAATATTCCTTTTGCCCAGATTACAATATTGAATGTAAAAAACAGCACAACTGTAGAAGATATATTCAGTAAAGCTTTTTTTGAATACAAGGAAAATCTGGATGAACAGACAGTAAAAAGAATCAAAGCGAACTGGATAAAAAAATATCTTTCAAGGCTTCAGACAAATAATGGTACAAGCCTTGCAATAAAAGCCGGACTTGATTCAGCAGAAGCTGTTCCTGATAAATACATTTTTGATTATGAAAAAGTCATGAATGCAACGGTGGACGATTTTGCAGAAGTGTTTGAAAGCTTTGATTTTAATAATGCCTTAAAGCTTTATTCTGCAGATACGAAAAAATAGTTCAGTAATCTGGAGTTTTTAGAGGAATTTTGGAAGTAACGGCATATCATTCTGTTACATCTTGTAATTTACTTGTTTTTTTGTTTATACTTACTTTTGTATAAAAAAAGTTGTATATAAATTTATTTTATTTATTTTAAGAGGGGTTTTTAAATGAAAACTACAAAAAT
>JAHAZA010000016.1 GCA_018385415.1 Treponema sp.
AAAAAAATGAGTGATATGCTGTCTTCACTAAAAGACGTAAAAATTCTGGACAATAAAGTTACAATAAAAATTGCAGTTACCCAGGAAGTTGTTGCTCAGCTTGAATCATTAGCAGAAGAATTACTAAGGTAACCCACAATTCTTAGGTATTACAAAGCTAATACAAGAGAATATTGAAACTTTTTCCATAACTTATAAATTACAGACTGAATTTGCGCCGGACTTATGGAATCAAGTAAAACGCACTTTTAAATCTGGCAAAAAATTCAGAAAAGAAAAAGAGGATGGAAAACAATTTGTCCAGGTATGTTCTGCAGACTTTAAGAAAGGAGTTGCCGGACTAATCCTCATAAAAAAAGACAACCTGCTTTTTACGGGCAAGTTGCTTTTAAGATTTTTGACTCTTGAAAAAAATCCAGGTGTACGCTATTGAAGACGGCAAAGTTTATGTAAGTGAGGCTAACGTCGTACGCTAACGCGTACTTACCGAGTTTGCAAAGCAAACTCTCAAATGTACACTGATAGTTTTGCTATGCAAAACTAGGGAAGCAACCGTCAGGTTGCGACATTCCCTGGAGTTGACCCGATTTTGGGACCTGAAATGCGTTCGACTGGTGAAGTTTTGGGACTTGCTGAAACTTTCCCTCTGGCATTCTACAAATCTCAGGAAGCTGCTGGAAGTGAGTTGCCTCATGCACCTGCTGCATGGGAAAACAAGAAGGTTTTGATTTCTTTGAGCAATAAGGAAAGTCAGAAAGACCAGGTTTTGATGATTGGAAAAACTCTCAAAGATTTGGGATTTACTCTTGTGGGCACTCAGGGAACTGCCGACTTCTACAACGCAAACGGAATTAAATGCGACGTTGTAAATAAAATTGGTGCCGGTCGCCCGGATTTAGTGGACATGATTATGAACAAGGAAGTTTGCCTTGTAATCAACACACCAAAGGCAAAACGCAACTATGCAGAAAACCGTAAGACAATCCGCAAGGTTGCGACGAGTTAAATCTCTGCAGGAATATCACAGTCTGGTTAAACAAACAAAACTCCCGTCGGTCAGAAAAATGTGACCGACGGGAGTTTTGTTTTTGTTATCTAAAGTTGAAAAAGTGATAATAGAAGTATTTTATTACTCACTCTTCCACAATTTATGAAGATTGCAGTATTCGTATGCTGCTGTTATCTTTTCACCAGGGGCCAGTAAAAAATGAGCTTTTGGTTCTTGCCCGGGTTTAAGATATTTTTTTTGAATACCTCTGTCGGTCTGTAAAAGAATCCATTCGATGTAATGTTCTTCCAATGAGGGGTGGGGAATTGAACCGACTGCGACGCATACCTTGTTCCCCAATTTTTTGATAACAGGTATATGTTTTTCAAAAGCTCCATCTGTTACAGATAGTTCAAGAACCTGCATTTCTTCCCCGCAACAAATTGTGGGCATTCCAGAATCTTTTACGATTACGATTACTTTTCCGCAGTGTCTGCAGTAATAGAATTTTAATTCCATAGAATTCCTCCTATATGGAATTATGTTAGCGCAGAATTTGCTATGTGTAATCGACAAAAGTTGTGAAAGAATAATCAGAATATGGGCAGAGTGTATGGTTACCGACACAAAGCCCCAAAGGAATTGAAACATAGTTAATCAGATACTTTCTTAAGCTCTTAAGTCACTGTAGCTCCCACAGCACCCAAACCGATAAGTAAAACATTTTTTATCTTAATAATCTTTTTCTTTGTATAGGATAATTAATTGTGAAGGAGTTACCCGTTTGAATTAAATATCAATTAATGGTATCATTTAGAGGATTTATGGCAAAGAAAAAAAATAGAAGTTTTGCGATTTTATTTAAGAGTATATCGAAAAACTTTTTAAACATTATTAAACATTATCCCAATATGATTTATGTTGCTAATCATCCGGAAAAGTTTACCTCGGATGAGCAATATGAAGTTGGGTTGAAATTAATAAAGCTTCTCATCGATACTTGTCAAATTAAAGTCGAAGCATATGGATTTGAAAATATTCCTGAAAAAGACGGATTTTATCTCTGCGCCAATCATCAGGAAAAATTTGATCCATTAGCAATTTGGTATACTTTCCCACGTAAAATAGGTGTTATCCTTGATGATAAAGCTACACATCGTCCTTTTATTCGTGAAATCTGTCTTTTGATAAAATCTCAGAAATTATTACGCAAAGATATACGCTCTACAATAAACAGTAATCGAGCGATTACTGAAGATCTTTCAAGTGGAATTAACTATATGATTTTCCCTGAAGGTGGATATGAAGTGGAAGAGAAAAGTCTTGGTGAGTTTCATGCAGGAAGTTTTAAGAGCCCCATGCGTGCTCATTGTCCAATTGTACCTGTATGTATTGTTGATTCCTATTGCATTTTTGATAAAGGCTATAAAACTACAAAACCTATTCAGATTCATTATTTGAAGCCAATTATGCCTGAAGAATATGAAGGTTTAAAAACTCAGGAACTGGCAATGCTTGTTAAGAAAAGAATACAAGAAGAACATGATTTATATCAGCTATAAAAAAAGCGTTCAGCAATTTGAAATTCAAACTACTGAACGCTTTTTTTTATATCTGCATTTTAACAAAACTAAAAATCAATTAAGCAAGTGTTAAATCGCCTTCTTTAATCCAGCCAAGCTTTCTGAAAAGCAAGCCTAACGCCCAGCTGATTACTGCTGGAAGTGCAAAGCATACAAGCACAAGACCAAGCCACTGGAACCATCCTGGATTAATTGCAGAAGCACCATTTTCAACTGCTTTTGCACTTGGTTCAAGCCAGCCTGTAATTACACCAATAGGACCAACAAGACCACAGGTTCCCATTCCAGAAGAAATAGGAGCACCGTTCATTTCCATTTTGAAAATACATGTTGCAATTGGACCTGTAATCATTGAAGCAACTGTAGGTGGAATCCAGATTAAAGGATTCTTGATGATGTTTGGCATCTGGAGCATTGAAGTTCCCAGTCCCTGACTTAAAAGTCCTGATGTTTTATTTTCTTTATAAGACATAACTGCAAAACCAACCATCTGTGCACAACAACCTGCAACAGCAGCTCCACCTGCAAGTCCTGTTAAAACAAATGCTGCACAGATTGCTGCAGAGCTGATAGGAAGTGTAAGTGCAATACCTATGATTGCTGAAACGATAATTCCCATCCAGAATGGCTGAAGCTCTGTTGCCCACATTACAAGTTTACCGATAGATGCTGCTGCATCACCGATATATTTAGCTGTAAGAACAGTCAGCAGGCTTCCTGCAAGAATTGTAACAAGTGGTGTTACAATAATATCAACCTTTGTTTTTTTGCTTACAAGTTGTCCAACTTCTGCAGAAACAATTGCAATTACAAGAACTGCAAGCGGACCACCTGCGCCACCTGTTACATTTGCAGCCGCACCTACAACAGCTGTTGAAAATAGAACTAATGGATCAACCTTCATTGCATTTGCAATTCCAATTCCCATTGCAGCTCCAACTACATTTGCATTCATTGCAAAAGTTCCTGCTGTAACAAGGAAGTTGAAGGCTTGAGTCAACATCAACTGGAAGGTGCTTTCATCCATGCTCTGTGGAATTTTCAAGAGCTGAGAACCTAATGTTTTAATGATAGTTCCAATAAGAAGAGAAGCGAAAAGACCTTGAGCCATTCCACTCATTGCATCAATTAAATAACGTTTTACATATTTATTCATAATTTTGCCTTAAAAAAAAGTTGTCAAAACAATAGTATAAATCTATCATTTTGACAACTGATAATATTGTTTAGAAAATCAAAAAATTAATTTGTATCGGCTACAAGTAACACTGTAACATTTATATTTTTTCTGTTTCTGTGAAGTGTAAGAGTTACAGACTCACCTGGACGTTTGCTTTCAAGTAGTGAAAGATAATCGGCGAGTGTAGAAACTTTTTCTCCATTAATTGCGACAATGATATCTCCACCAAGATAAATAGTTCTTGGATTACGGGAACCATATCTTACAGCCTGAGTTCCCCCCTTAATAGCAGCTTTGTCTGCATTTCCGCCAGAGATAACCTGAGAAACAAGTACACCTCTGTTAATATCAAGATTTGCGTAGTTTGCAATTGCTGTATTCATCTGCACTAGTTCGGCCTGAATAATTCCTCGCTGAACACTTCCGTAACGAAGAAGATCATTTACAACGCGCTGTGCAGTTGCTGCAGGTACTGCAAATCCTACTCCGGCAGAGTTTCCGCTTGAAGAATAAATCATTGTATTAATACCAATCATTTTTCCAGAAGTATCAAGGAGTGGACCTCCTGAGTTTCCCGGGTTGATTGCAGTGTCTGTCTGAATCATATCGCGGATGATTGTGTTATTGGAATTCTGAATTGGGCGACCTAAGCCAGAAACGATGCCTGTTGTCATTGTTCGTTCAAGACCGAATGGGTTACCGATTGCAATTACTTTCTGTCCAACTTTAAGGGCTGTTGAATCACCAAATGCAATGGTTTTTAGAACTGTTCCCTGAGGAGGATTAAATTTAAGTACGGCAATGTCACTTTCTTCATCAAGACCTACAACTTTTCCTTCGAACTGTGATCCATCAGAAAGTGAAATGTAAATCTTTGATGCACCTGAAACAACATGAACATTTGTTACAACATATCCGCGAGAATCAATGATGGAACCGGAACCACTTCCACCACTTTCAACTACTGGCTCTAAAAACCAGTTTACGCCCATTACCTGAGTTGTGATGTTTACAACAGCTTCGTTGCATTTTTCGTAAACATTGATATTCTGCTGTTCATCTACAGTATACTTTGTATCACTGGCAGATACTGAAATTTTAGGAATGGAATCAACCTCTGCTGATGCATTCGATTCTGTAAATGGTTCTTCTGTTTTGTGAGAAACTAATTCTGTAATCTGTCCTTCGGTTTCCTGGTCACTATTGTTTTCAGGAGCTTGGGAATTATGATTTTTAAGATTAAAGGCAATCTGGAAAGAAATTGCGCCTACAACTGCAGCTGTAATAACAACTGCCATAACAATATGATGTTTTGAATATAATTTCATAAAGACTATTTTATGCTTTTTTTATGTTTATGGGAATAAGAAAGGAATAGTGAAGTTTCTATATCGATTAATATAGAACAATCCTTATAAAAAATATAAAATTAAGTATGAGATCTTTTGGAAAATTTTTTATTCTTGCATTTTCTGTTTGTGTTTTGTCTATAATTACATCCTGTGAATCTAACGACTTTGATTTTTTTACAACTGTTGATGATAATAAAAATGCTACAATTACTCACGAAACTTCAGATAAACTCCTTGAACCGCTTTCAGTTGAAGAAACTGATTCCTTTTCTGCAGAGTTTGCATTAAGAACCGATGTTCCAAAAGCCAATGTATATATTAATGGGAATTATCAAGGCCGAAGCCCTTTACGAATTAAAGAGATGGTTCCAGGCTATTATAAATTAAAGGTTGAATTTGCTCAGTCAGTGTCTGAAATCATTATTAAAGAATATTTAATAGAGCTGGAATCTGGAAAGGTAAAAGAATTTTATATAGAAAAATAATCTCAATTCATTGTGGCACTTGCAATTAAATTAAAGTATTTTAAAGCTTAATGCCATGAAGACATTTATAAATAAATCATGACAATGGAAAATATGTTGCAAAATAAATTTCAGCGTTTTATAATAAACAATACTACACAAAATAACGAAAGATGAATTTGTTAGGAGATTTTATGAGCAAAGACGAAATGCCAAGATTGATGAAGTCGTTACCAAAAAAGATATTTTTATATTATATAATGATGTATTTGTCGCCTATTATTTTTGGAACTGGTATTGTTATTTATTTTAAACTTATGCCACCTGCTAAAATTGTCTTAGCATATGCTTCTCCTGTTTCTTTAGGTGTTGCTGGAGTTGTTTTTGGTACGATCGTTTATTTTTATTTTCATCTGGTTAGAGTTTTGAATTCTTTTGATGGAACTGATGAGAAAATCAAGCGTGTAAATATGGCTGTAAAGAGATTTGAATCTATTTCTATTATAGGTTGTCTTGTTAATGGTGGAATTATTTCATGGCTTGTTACTTTTCAGAGCAAAGCCTTAAATGTAGTTTATGATACATATGCAAATGTTTTTGCTGTTATGGGTGGAACATTTATGTTCTCTCTCTTCTTCTATATCTGTTTCTTACAGAATCTTGAAAAAAACCTTTATCAGCTTCCATTTGCAAAAGAATATCAATCTCTTCCATTAGCAGTAAGAAGTATTCTTGTTACATTCTTTGCAAGCTGTGGAATTATTTGTCTTATTATGTGTCCACAGTTTTCTCCTGCATTTAATCAGCTTGATGAAGCAGTGATCTTTTTGAGATATTCTGTACCAGTTGGTTTGTGTAGCGTTGCAATGTCTGTTCTTATTTCTTATCGTCAGATGAGAGGAACTTCGGGACGCGTTAAACAGATTTCTGAATTTACTAATGGTATTGTTGCAAAAGATTATTCTATGGAACCATTGCATGTTGTTTCTCGCGACGAGTTTGGTCTTTTGATTAATGACTTGAACTCATTCTACGTTTCAACACATTCTCTTTTAGAATCTATCAAGGGATCTGTAACACATTCTATTGATACAGCAACAGAGCTGTCATCAAACATGACAGAAACTGCATCAGCAATTGAACAGATTGTAGGAAATATCAATTCAATTAAAGATAGAGTACAAAATCAATCAGCTGGAGTAGAGGAATCTGCTTCAACAGTTGAAAGTATGATTCAGCGCATTGACCGTTTAAATGAAAGTGTTGAAGTTCAGATTGAATGTGTATCAAATTCTTCAAGCGCAATTGAAGAAATGGTTGCAAATATTCGTTCTGTAAGCACAATTCTTGATAAAAACTCTGTCACAGTAAATACACTTGGTTCTGAATCAGAAACAGGCCGCGATAAAATCAAACAGGCGGTAGAACTTGCCGAATCTGTTATCAGCCAGTCTGCAGGTCTTATGGAAGCATCTTCAATCATTCAAAATATTGCAAGTCAGACAAACCTTCTTGCAATGAATGCTGCTATCGAAGCGGCTCATGCCGGAGAAGCAGGTAAAGGTTTTGCTGTTGTATCTGACGAAATCAGAAAGCTTGCGGAACAGTCAAATACTCAGGGTAAAGCAATTTCAAGCCAGTTGGGACAGCTTCAGACAGAGATCAACCAGATGGCTAAAAATATTAATGAAGTACAGAAGCAGTTTGAAGTAATCTTTGATTTAACATCTGCTGTTAAAAACCAGGAAATGGTCATTAAATCTGCCATGGAAGAGCAGACTGGAGGAAGTTCTCAGATTCTTGAAGCAATCAATGAGATTAAAAATAGTTCTGATACAGTACGCAAAGAATCTGATGAGCTTCGTGTAGGCGGAAAACAGATTGGTGAAGAAATGCGTATCCTTGCCGATGTTACTACAGAAATCAACAACGCGATGAATGAAATGGCAACAGGAACATCTCAGATTACCAGCGCTGTTGAAGAAGTAAATGAAGCTTCGGCAACAAATAAAAATGAGTTGGAAAATCTTGATGTAGAGGTTGCTAATTTCAAACTTAGCTGATTAAAAAAATATGACTCACAAATTATCACGGGGTTCTCTCTCCATGATTAAATTAACTGTTCCACTGGCAATGGAACAGTTTTTTCGTATTCTTGTGTCTTCTGTGGACACTTTTATGCTTAGTACTTTTTCAGAACAAGCTGTCGCTGGTGTTGGTCTTGTAGGACAGTATGTATTTTTCATACAGATTCTGTTTAATGTAGTCTGTATTGGTGCTTCAATTGTTCTTGCCCAATATCTTGGTGCAGAAAAATCTGATGATGAACTAAATTATATTTCTCAGGCAAGTTCAGTAATGATTACTGTTATTTCATTAATACTTACTGCGGTTGTTATTCTGGGAATTGGCCCTTTGTTAAATTGTTATACTTTAGCTGATGAAGTAAGAAATAGTGCATATAATTATTTCGTTATTTTTGGTGGCTATTGTGCTGTGTTTACTGCATTCAGTTTACTTCAGAGTGCAATACTTCGTTCTTATGGTTATACAAGAGATGCAATGATAGTAACAATTGTTGCTAATCTTATTAATGTTGGTGGAAATGCACTTGCATTGTATACTCCATTTTTCAAAGGACACGAAGTTGAAGGAGTTGCATGGGCATCTGGTGCATCAATGATTATTTCCTGCATTATTCTTCAGATAATGATAGTAAGAAAAAAAGATGTTAAATTCACTTTAAAAGGAATTTTTAAGGTTCCGTCACGGGTATATCATATGATTTTGAAAATTGGTATTCCTACTGCTGGAGAAAACCTTTCCTACAATGTAGCAAATATTATGCAGACAGCAATGTTCTCTACCTTAGGAACAGAAGTAATGTCTGCACATGTTTATACTCAGACAATCATTCGTTTTGCATATGCTCTTTCAATTGCAATCGGTGGTGCAACTCAGATTAAGACAGGTTATTATGTTGGAGCAAAACAAAGTGATGTTGCTTACAAGAAACTTTTCTTGTACTGGATGTTTGCTACAATTTCATCAGTTTCTCTTGTCGGTGTCCTGAATATTTTTAAAACACCAATTATCAGTCTGTTTACAAAAGATACTGAGGTTACTGCGCCCATAGTCTCAACTCTTATGCTTGTTTCATTCTATATTGAGTTTGGTCGATGTATGAACCTGATTTTTGTCGGAGGCTTAAAAGGTTCCGGGGATATTAAGTTTCCGGTTGTGTACGGAATTTTCTCAATGTGGTCAATTATAGTAGGCTTGGGATGGTTCCTTGGAATCTATTGTGGTCTTGGAATTGTAGGTTTCTGGCTTGCTGTTGGAACTGAAGAAACAACCCGTGGTATTGCCATGGTTCTCCGCTGGCGAAGTAAAAGGTGGATGAAACACGCAATTGTTTAAAATGAAAAAGCTCTATGATTAGAAAAGATCATAGAGCTTTTTTTATAATCTACATAAAATCCGAAATTGTTTTTAAATATTTTTCATATGTGCTTCGTGCAATATAACATGGGAATGTTCCTTCTTCTGAACATAAACAGATTATACTGTCAGAATTATTGTTGTCTTCATAAAATCTGACTTTGATATCTCTGCCTGCAGCACTTAAGATATATGTAATGTCAGGTTTTGTAGAAGGATTGAAATAATCAAAATCCTCAATCCATTTATCAGCAGAAAGAATTTCAATTCCTCTAAGCCAGTTTTCAATTTTAGTACCGTCAACTGTTTCGTTTTCACAACTCCAGAATGCTTCTGCAACTTCACCTGTTTTTTCAAATCTGAAATCAAGGTTACCAGAATCTGTATCGCCATTATATTTTTCAATCTTATATACTTCGGCAGTTTTAATTGAATATAAAGTAAAATCAAGTAAATCGTTTTCAGAAAGATTAAAAGGAATTACTAAATTCCCTGATACAAGAAGGATTTCTTTTTTGTCTGCAAATTTAATATAAGTCTGATTTCCGGTAGATGATGTTTTACCAACATAAACTTTTTGTACTTGGGTATCATCTGTTGCCCAGCCTGTTACAACGATTGGATTTACCAGCCCATATTTTTCAAGTTCATTTTCATTTGATGATTTTGATACTGTATCTATGATTTTGATATCATCAAGTGATGCCAGAATATAATCAGCAATATCTGTATTTGCAGGATGTTTTGAATTTAAAATCCAGCTTTCTTTCTTTTTTTCAAGAAGAAGATGATTTTTACCTGTCTGTTCTATTTCAATTTTTGTAATAGGAGTTTTTGGCTTTACCTCCTTGATTTTCCCCTTAGAATCAAAAGTCAACTGAAGGATGTAAATGATTAGAAGTATTCCGATTAAAGATAATAATGTTATTTTACGTGAACTCATTTGTTATCTCCATGATTTTCTTTTTTGGAATCTTTTTTTATTGTTCGAGTATCTTCCGGATTATATCGTTTTTGAATAATATAGCGTTTTGCAAGTCTCATTCTCCATACAATAAAACCAATCAGAATTACGGCAACTGCAAGCCCGAACTGATTTAACAATTTTACAATTAATGCAGAGCGTTCATTTTTTATTGATATAAAATCAAGTCTTTGACCTTTTGTTCGCATGGTACAGAAATCATCATTGTTGTTTAAGTAATCAATTACATTTCTGTTGAACATGGAAGTAGGGCTGATTCCATCTTTATCAATAAGAATATCAGTTGTACAGGCAGAAGAACTGATGACAACAATTCTTGCATTTTTTGTACCTTTGACTGAAGGATTAAAGCTTGATGTAAATTTACCTTCTGAAAGAACTGCAATGTTCTGAGATTTAAACTGTTCGTTCTGATCAGGAAGCATTGCCCCTGGATAAAGAATTATGTTTTCATTTGTAATCCAGCTGTTGCTTGAAGTCTTTGCAAGAACAGTTGTTTTTAAATCAGGATTTTCTTCAATTTTTGAAATATCAATAGGACCATTGCAGAAGAAAAGAATTCCTCCAAGATTATCTGTAATTGGATTTTTCTTAGGAGTTCCATTTTTCTCAATAACAGGAACCCAGTTAAGAAGCTGTTTACCGTAACCACTTTGGTTCTGTGTAAAACAGTTGTTGTCCAGAACATAATAATTACCAATATTGATTCCATAGCCAGAAAGTAAATCGGTAATATGACTTTCATTTGGAAGATAGACAGGAAGTTCGTTTGCTTGTGGAGTAAATTCATCAAGAGGATCAACATAGAAAGCAACATTGCCGCCGTTTAGAATAAAGCTGTCAATTTTTCTAAGTTGTTCCTCAGGAATAGTATCCTTAGGTCCATTGATTACAATACATTTAATATTTTCAGGAATATCTTCCTGAGAAAGATTAATCTGCCTGATTGAATAAATATCGCTTAAGAGAGAACTGTAATTTCCGGCTCCTGTATTTAAATAGCTGTCAGCATAAGGATTTGCGCGAAGTTCATTTTCATGATGGCCGGTAATGTATCCGATTTCGAAAATTGTCTGGGCTTTAGAATCCTGTGCAGCTATAATTTTTGAAATGGTGGTTGTTATTTTGTATTCAAGATCAGCAGTTGTTTTTAATGCATCAATTGCAGCAATGTAATCTCCATAGGTAATGGCAACACCCATCCATGCAATTTTAGAAGTAAAGCCTGCAGTTTCAAGTGTATCTACCTGAACAGGAGAAAGACCATATTCCTGAGCAATACGCTGGTTCTGTTCTTTTGACATATCATATGCCTGATATGAAAAATTGCCAGACCCGTTGGCTTTATATTCAGAAAGTAGATCAGTCAGATATTGTTCCACTGAACTGTATGGTGCTGGCAAATTTTTTGAAAAGAAAATTTTTATCGAAAGAGGTGCTTCAAGATGTTTGACCATATCTTTGCTTGCTTTCGAGAGAGAGTAGGTTTTCTGTGAAGTTAAGTCAAATCGAACAAAACCTCTGATGCTTACAAGATTTAATAAAACTATAACGATAAAAAGTAAAAATCTGTCTACTGAAGAATTTTTAAGTTCATTTGAAAGTGAATGTTTCATTTTACACCTCCTTTCTTCTCAGTTCCTGAGATTTAATTGTTAGAAGAATAAATACTACAGTTAAGGAAAGAAGATAAATAATATCACGGCTGTCGATAATTCCTCTTGCAATTGAGTTAAAGTGTGTAACTACAGAAAAGAATGAAAGGAATTTTACAAATCTACCTGGAATAAAAATCATAAAAAGATCAATTAATGTGAGTAATGCACTTATTGCAAGGGCTGTAAAAAATGCAATGATCTGATTTTTAGTAATTGATGAAGCAAATGTTCCAATTGCAGAATACGCTGCACATAAAAGAATTGCTCCAATATATCCTCCAATGATAGGACCGTAATCCGGTTTTCCGAAGAAGGTTAGTGTGATTACATACAATAGTGTAGGAATCAGCATTGCAATGCTTGTAATAAAGGCTGCAAAAAATTTTCCGAGAACTACCTGATTTTCTGTTACAGGGAGAGTCATTAATGTTTCAATGCTTCCTGTTTTCTGTTCCTCAGCAAATAGTCTCATTGTTAAAGCTGGTACAAAAACTGTAAAAGCATAAGGAAGTATAGAAAAAAATATTCTTAATTCAGCCTTTTTATTAAGAAAAAAAGTAGAGTAGAAAAAAATTCCTACTGCTATTAAAAATAAAGCTGTAACAATATATGCTACTGGACTTGTGAAAAATGATTTTAGTTCGCGTTTAGCTATTACTGCTGTAATGTTATTTTTTTTCTGGTTAGACATTTATTCCTCCTTCTGTGTAAGAATGTGGAAGATATTTTCAAGACTGTTCTTTACATTCGTCATTTCGTAAAGAGTCCATTTGTTTTTAACGATAATTTTGAAAAGCTCAGGACGAATCTCGTAATTTCCGTTTACATGGATACGGATGCCGATGGCTTTTTTAGAAGGAAGCTTAAAGTCGCCTTCACGTTTTGTAACGCTTTCAATTTCATCGAAAGCAGAAAAAACTTTCTTCGCTTCAGTAAAAGTACAGCCTTCAAGTATAAGGTCAACAGCAATTTTTTCACCGAAGCTTTCCCGTAATTCTGTTGTTGGACTGTCAGCTACGATTTTACCGGCAGAAATAATAATTACTCTGTCGCAAATACTTTCTACTTCCTGAAGGATATGTGTAGAAATGATTACAGTCCTTGTTTTACCGATTTCTTTAATCAGATTTCTGACGTCTTCAATCTGATTAGGATCAAGGCCACTTGTAGGTTCATCGAGAATCAGAATTTCCGGATCATTGATGAGAGCATGGGCAAGGCCAACTCTCTGTTTGTAACCTCTGGATAGATCACTTATGTTTTTGTGCATGACTTCTTTAAGTCCACAGGTTTCGCACAATACAGGAATTTTTTCATGTGCTTTCTGTGAATGAATCTGACAAAGATATTTCAAGTAATCTTCGACTATCATATCTCCATACAGTGGACTTGATTCAGGCATATAACCAATTTTACTTTTTGCCTTTACAATGTCAGAATTAATATCTTCGTCATCAATTTTAATTGTTCCTGAAGTGGTTCCCCAGAAACCAGTTATCATTCTCATGGTTGTAGTTTTTCCGGCACCATTTGTACCTAAAAGTCCTACAATCTGACCTGTTGGAATTGAAAAGCTGATGTCATCAACTGCCTTAAAATTCCCAAAGTATTTTGAAACATGTGATAATTCAATCATTGAAACCTCTCTCTTCAACTTAAGGTTTTAAAATTACATTTCTATGCTGGCTTTTAAGAATTCTCTGAACAGCATATTTTCCTGTAATGAGGGCAATTGGTACTCCTCCTGGGAGCATGAGCCATTGTCCTGCAAGGAAAAGGTTTTTTACGCCTTTTACAATTCCTGGAACATTGGAAAGGTTAGGACTTTTCTTTGTTGTGATAAAAGTCATGTAAACACCGCGGTATGCATTGCAATAACTGGTGTATGTATAAGGTGTCCATACATCAAGAAGCTTAAGCTTACCTTGTGTAAATGGGAATCTCTTTTCGATTGTTTTTTGTATTTCCAGAGCTACAGCTTTCTTTTCTGCATCATAACGTTCTTTATCTGTTATATGCAGATTTTTCCAGTAAAGATATTCGCTTTCTGGTTCAAGAATTTTGACCTGAAGTAAAGTTTTTCCTTCTGGAACAGTTGTTTTTTCAAAGGAATAATTCTTGATGTTTGTTCTCGTAATTGTTCGGCCTGCAAGATTATATCCGTCGCAGTCGAAGAATGTACGGCCAGCAATTTCATCTGTAATACCGTCATAACTGAAGGCTGCATGGAAACTGCTTCCTAATGGATTGTTCTTACGGTCATCGTAGCTGGCCTTAAGTGGTTTTGGCATATACTTTTTGTGGATAAGTTTTTCAAAGGTGTGGTAAGTATCTGTAGCAACAATGACATAATCGCCCTGAACTTCTGTACCGTCAGAAAGAAGAATGCCGGTTGCAGTTTTTTCGTCAGAAGACATAATTACTTTTTCAACAGGCTTGGAGCAGAACAATGTTCCTCCCAGTTCCTTGTAGCGGTTAGCCATTCGCTGTATTGCATAGAATGAACCACCTACAGGCACGCCACCGCCACCTGACGAAATTGTACCATAAGCTGCAATAAGAAGGTGAGCAAGATAATCTTTTGGAAAATAATCAAGGATCACTTTTTTAATAAGGGGATGCTTAAATCTATCGGCAAGATCCCCAACACTCATTTTTGAGTATGAGTTGAGGACGGGAACCATTTTCCGCATTTTCCAGCCCATTTCGATTAAATCAAAAAGATTCATCATGTCGAGAGGTTTCTTTACAGGAATTTCCAGTGACTCTGACAGCTTTACATGCTTAAAGAATTTTCTGATTTCCTTGGAGTCTTCCGGGCTTAATTCAAGCATTTCTTTTTCAGCCCGTTTTAAATCTGCCCAAAGGTGGAGTGTCTGACCGTTTAATTCTGAACGGTAAAATTCTTTATGCTGGTGAATTTCGATGCCCGGCGCACAGATTCCAGAATCCTTCCATATCTCCCAAAGGTCATAGCCTTCCTTTGCACAAGTCATCCAGCAAATACAGTTATCAATATAATGACCTTCGCGCATCCAGCCGGTACACTGTCCGCCAGGAACAGCATGTTTTTCATATATTACGGAATCGAAGCCAGCTTTCTGAGCATAAATACCTGCATTTAAACCTGCAATTCCCGCTCCGACAATAATTACTTTCTGTTTCATAAAAAATCCTTGTATTATAGAAAAAAAGTATATTTTTCTAATTTTAAGCGATATTTCACTGGTGGTCAATGAAGACAGCCCTGAGGAAATCAAAGGGGTAAAAAACACTTGCTAGTAAGGAAATTTACAGATATTATATTAAGGTTATGAAAAAGATAATTCCTGCATTGTTCGTAATAGTTGCTGCAGTCCTAACGGTAGTATTTTTCAGCTCTCGAACAATTAAAAATATAAATACAGACAGTGCTCCTAATCAGGTAACTGCCGATTCTCATTCTAAAAAAACGGTTACAGAGGAACATAACGTTACCATCGTTGAAGAAAATACCCCAACCTCGTTCTTAACATTAAAAAGTGACGAAACTCTTTTAAGCTCAATGGGAATTGACTTGAATGGTGATAATCTTGACGATGAAATTCTTATTACAAAAAAACTGTCATCACCTAATTTAATCATCGTAATCGGTATCTATAACATGGCTTCTAAAATGTATGTACGTGTTGCCGAAATTCAGACAGAAGTAAGTCAGTTCAGATCTTTTTCGTACAATGGTGTAGATGTAACCGGTGAACACAGAACTGCTCTTGTTTATCAGGGATTTACAGATAACGGAAACTCTGTTCTTCAGATGTATTTCTGTAATGGAGGAGCTGAAAATTTTTCTCTTCAGAAAATTGGTGATTTTAAATCGGATGGTACTATCTTTATTGAACAGTATAACCGTACAGATACTTATGAATCATCATATAGTGCTGGAAAATCATTCCCTGTGTGGGTTTATTCATCTGATACATCAGCAGGTGCCAGTGCATTAAGTCAGGTTCAGACAGAATATGACTGGGATCCAAATGCCAGAAAATATGTACAGGTTCGTGAAATCAAAGTTACAGGCCGAAACCTTGCTGCAAAGGAACTTGCAAAGATTCAGGATGGTACTGTAAAGACATTTGCAAATTATCTTGACGGTTTGTGGTATCAGACGGCAAATGAAGACCGTAAGATGCGTTATATATACTTTGATTATGCTTCTTCGGAAGTTATCTTCCTTGAAGATGACAGCCAGGAAGTATATACATGGCTTACTAGTACTTTGTATAAAAACGGAATTTATTTATCAACAGCAAATATTTCCATAGAAAATCTTGGCCGTCGTTTTGCCGTTACCTTGACTGATATTGATCAGGTCAGAATCCGTGCATATGACGACGTAAGAATGCATATTGGAGCAGATAACCTTTGGGACGGTCAGTACAAAAAACTTACAAATCCTAAAAACTTTTCAGTTCAGGAAAAAGATACTGCACCAATTCAGGAAATTGCCACAGCCCTTGAAAATACATCTATGTGGTACACATCTGATGGTGCAAATTTTGCATTCAAAGGTGACACCTATGCTATTTCAACTGAAAACTTCAATGAAACAGGTGTTATAGCTCTTGCGATGATAGACGGTAAGTCCGTAGTTCAGTTTAATCCTAAAGAAAATATGAATTATCTTGGTGAATCATATATCATCAACTTTAAAGAAATTCCTACAACAGTAAAACTTAGAAACGGAAAAACAAAAACTGTTTACGAAAAAGATAAAAAAACATTGATATTACAGCCTGCAGTATTAATGGCTGCTGCTGTAAATGAAACTTCAGGAAAAGTGCTTGTACTTAACGCAGAAACAGATTAGGGAATATGCAGCATAACGAAGAAAGGTTTGAAATAGAAGCACTCCTCAATGAGCTCACAAGCGAAGAATCTCTGGAAGCCCAGAAAGATACTTCAATCGGCGAACTTGAGCCAATTGAAGATGGTAGCCTGGAAATTGAAATTCAGCGCCAGCTTTATATTCCTAAATGTACACTTACCGCAGGGCAGATTGTAAATCTTCTCAGACGAATGTTGCGTGAAATAAATCCTGTATATATTGATCTTGCTGAGAAAACAGCATTCTGTGCCATAAAAGTTTATGACTATGCAATTTTAAAGAACAGAATGAGCTTGAATATAGACCGTGATGCTCTGATCCTTCTTTCTGTGCTTTTCACAATTGGCTGCTATAAAGATGAATTTAATATAAAAGGTGCTGATGGTAAGCCAAAAGGACAGATTAAGGATATGTTCCTTTATTCATATCTTTATCTGAAGCATCTGACACCATTGAAAGATATTTCTGAAGCAATTCTTTTCTATAACTATGAATGGAAAAAAGCAAAGGAATTGAAAAGTCCTTATGCTGAATATGCATCACTTATTTTTACCTGCATGCGTATTTGTGTTCAGCTTCGAAAAAATCATTATGTCTATACAAAGCGTCTCTTTCCTCAAGAATTTATGGATAAATGCCGGCAGTTATATGATCCAATATTTATTGATATTTTCTTTGAGCCGGAACTTTGTGAAACAATTACAAAAGATTTGCAAAATAATAATTCCTTCTACCTTCTTGATGAATACTGTAATGCATTGACCCTTGATTATGAAGAAACATTTGCTCTACTTAAAATGATGATATGTTCAGTGGACTTTGTAAGTACCTCCACTGTAACTCATATTATCAGTACTGCTTTTCATGCTGTTGAAATTGCAAAGCTTGAAAAGCTTTCTGAGACAGATGTGGATGAGGTATTCACAGGTGCTCTTCTTCACGATCTGGGAAAGATGGCCATCGATGTGAATATTCTTGAAAGTTCGGGGCAATTGACAGATGAACAGATGGAAATAATGCGTGGCCATGTTAAAAAAGGCGATGAAATGTACAGAGGAATTGTTGGTAATAAGCTTGCTGATATTGCCTCTCGACATCACGAAAATCTTGATGGATCAGGATATCCCTATGGAATTAAAGGTGCTGAGCTTACACCACAGCAGAGAATCCTTTCTATAGCAGATGTTTTTTCTGCTTTGACAGATGCCAGAACCTATAAGCCATCATTCTATAAGGAAAAGACCTTAAGCATTATGGCAGAAATGGCAGAAAACCATAAGCTGGATCCTTTAATTCTGAAGCATGTTTCAAAGAGCTACAATACAATTAAAAATCATACAGAAATCCGTCGGCCTATGCTTTCTGTTAATTTGGGTAATGTAATTCATGATTATATGAAATTGCAGGAAATACAGTCCATTCCTGAATTGTTTAAGGAAATACACAGGGCAGAATAGAGAAATTGCGCTTTTGTGCGATTTTCCCTTTACTAATTGTAACGATTAAGATATATTTAATTATACTAAAGAAATTGAAAATCATTTCAGTTCTTAAATATTTGTAAATTATCCACATATTTGGAGGAAATAAAAATGGGTGATAACTATTTTAACTCAATTCCATGGCGCAAGGCTCGCATGCAGCTTGGACACTGCCGTTCAATGGCTAAAGAAGAATTTGCAGACGGAGTAAACGCTCTCAAAGGAAAGAAGATCGTCATCGTAGGATGTGGCGCTCAGGGTCTCAACCAGGGTCTGTGTCTCCGGGATTCAGGTCTTGATGTTTCTTATGCACTCCGTAAAGAAGCTATCGAACAGAAGCGCCAGTCTTGGAAGAACGCTACAGAAAATGGATTCAAGGTTGGAACATACGAGGAACTTCTTCCAACAGCTGACCTTGTTGGAAACCTTACTCCAGACAAACAGCACACTCCTGTAATCACAGAAGTTCAGAAACATATGAAACAGGGATCAGCACTCTGGTACTCACATGGATTCAACATGATCGAAGAAGGAATGCAGGTTCGCAAGGACATCACAGTTGTAATGTGTGCTCCTAAGGGACCAGGTACAGAAGTATGGCACGAATTCCAGCGGGG
>JAHAZA010000086.1 GCA_018385415.1 Treponema sp.
CCAGAAATGGGACGTTTCTACCGCCACGTACTTATCGAAGGAAACTACCCACACCACGGTGCTGTTGCATTCGGTCACTG
This sequence comes from Treponema sp., assembly GCA_018385415.1. Taxonomy (GTDB): domain Bacteria; phylum Spirochaetota; class Spirochaetia; order Treponematales; family Treponemataceae; genus Treponema_D. The sequence goes on from JAHAZA010000086.1 coordinate 81, forward strand.
GGGAAAAGCTCTCTACGAAGTATTCAAATACATTGGCGTACCAGTAGAAGAAATTGGTTACAACCAGCCAGCAGGCGTTCGCTACCCTACAGAAAATCCATTTGCTTAATCAGTAAATGGCGTTATGGCAGCAATCTGCTAAAAGCTTAACTTAATCTGGTTCTGCGATTATGGCCCGCAGGATCAGATATTAAGTGAGAATCAGGTTGTAATTATTATTTTTTAGATTTTCCGACGGGGAATAAATCAGAACTTCTGAATTTTATTTTCCCGCCTTGCAGATTTGCCTCGTGCAACTGCAGAAAAGGCCAGAAGGAATAGTGCAATTCTTCTGGCTGAACAAAACAGAGATCCGGCTGCACACTGTAGCCGGATTCTTTTTTTTCTATACAAAATTATGAATGTAACAATTAAAGACATAGCAGCCGCTGCAGGAATTAGTCGCGGAACAGTAGACAGAGTTCTTCACAACAGAAGTGGCGTAAATCCAGAAGTAGCAAAAAGAGTAAGAGAAATCGCAGACAAAATGGGCTTTGTTCCTAATAAAGCAGGAAAAATTCTTGCTGCCCGTAAACAGAAAATTACTTTTGCCTATCTTTTACCATCAAGCGCAAAACCTTTTTTTGATGAAGTTTTAAAAGGTGTTGCAAGAGCAGAAAAAGAATTATCAGACTATGGTGTTACAGTTGATACTCATTTCTTCAAAGACTTTAAAACAGAAACTCATATTAAAGAAATCAATAAAATTGCAGAATCCGGCTACACAGGCCTTTGTATAACTTCCCTTGATACACCAGAAGTTCAGCTTGCTGTTCACAAACTGGTGGAAAATGGAATTCCGGTTGTAAGTGTAAATACTGATGTTCCTGACAGTGGAAGAATTTGTTATGTAGGAACAGATTATCTGCGTGCAGGAAAAACTGCTGCAGGAATGGCAAACTTTACAACTGATGGTAACCTAAATATTCTTTTCATCACAGGCTCTTATAATATTCGCGGTCATAAAGAGCGTATTAAAGGCTTTACAGAGGGATTAGATTCACGATCGGTAAAATATACAGTTATCGATACAATAGAAGCTCAGGACGATGATGAATGTTCTTATCAGAAGTCTGTAGAATACCTGACGAAAAATCCAGACATCAATTGTATTTTTATTGCTGGTTCTGGTTGTGCTGGTGTTTGCCGTGCAATGAATGAACTTAACCGCAAAGATGTGAACGTAATCGCATTTGACGAAGTTCCGGCCATTAAAGAGTACATGCATTCAGGGCTATTAAAATTTACTATTGGTCAGGAACCTGAGCTTCAAGGTTATATGGGAATCCAGCGTCTCTTTTCATGGCTTATGGAAGAAGGAAAACGAACTAGCTCAGATTATATCACTCAAACAATTATAAAAATTCAGGAAAATATAGCGGAATAACAAATATTCCTGTATAATTCTCGTTATGAAAAATAAGTTGAACAAAGAGCTGGCCGTTTGTGGATTTTCAGCAGTAAAAACACTTGAAAAAAACAATCCAGATAAAATCAGACGACTCTATTTTACACAGGAGCGCGCTCCCTTATTCGGAGGCCTGTGCAAAACTCTTTCAAAACGTAAAGCACCTTACAATGTTGTTGAACCAAAAGAACTTGAAAAACTTTCAGGCAGCATCCACCATCAGGGCGTTGTAGCAATGATCGACGAACCACATGTCGACGAACTTACCCCACAGATTATAAACTCCTTCATTGCAAACAAAGAACATACAATTTTGCTTGACCGTGTAGGTAATGCAAACAACCTTGGCGCCATTGTCAGAAGCGCAGCCTTCTTCGGAATTAAAAACATCATCATTCCAAATGACGAAGCGCAGTCTTCAATAACAACCAGCTCTTACCGCGTTGCAGAAGGTGGAATGGAATTCGTGAACATTTATTCCACAAGCTCCATCCTTAAGCTTCTCAAGGCAGTAGAAGGAAAAATGGTCCGCGTAGGCACAGATTTGAGTGCCAGAAAAAATGTTTCCGAAATTCACAATTTTGTGGCTGTCAAACCAGCTTTAATTATTCTTGGCAACGAGGAACACGGAATTTCTGAAAGCGTCCGTAAAAACTGTGACGAACTTGTAATCATTCCTTTCTTCGGAATGAAAACAGGAAAAGCATCTCCTGTTGAAAGCTTGAATGTGGCTCAGGCTGCATCTATCATCCTTTACGAATTAAGAAATAAATAAAAAAGTATTATCAGAAGGTGGGGGAAAAATGAAATACTTAATCTGTTCAGATATCCACGGGTCGTATACTGCATGTCAAAAGGTAATCGATCAGTTTAATTCACTTCAATGTGATTTTCTTGTATTACTTGGAGACATTCTCTATCATGGTCCAAGAAATTCTCTTCCAGAAGGCCATAATCCACAAAAGGTAGCTGAATTATTAAATACGTATTCAGACAAAATTATTGCATGCCGTGGAAACTGTGATGCAGAAGTTGATCAGATGGTTCTTAATTTTCCAATTATGCAGGACTATGCTTTCTTTATTGATGAAGGTAAACGAATCTTCTGTACACATGGACATTTATTTACACCAGAAGATGCAAAATTAAAATACGACTTTTACTTTTCAGGACATACCCACGTTCAGGGGCTGACACATATTCAAGGAATGGAACGAAGCACACATAATGCAATCATCTGTAATCCAGGCTCAACATCATTGCCTAAAGCTTCATCCAGTGCTGGCTTTGCAGTTTACGAAGACAACTGCATCATGTTATACGACATTGACGGCATCAAGCTTAAAACAATGTCATACAGAGAATAGACATTGCAAATCTTCAAAACTATCCGGGCACTTCATAAAGTCACCCGGATTTTTTATTAGTTCAAAATCGTAATTTCAACACGTCTGTTTTTTGCCATTCCTTCTTTTGTGGAATTATCGGCAATTGGCTGTGCTGATCCCCTGCCCTTAATCACAAACCTGTCGGAACTGAGTCCTCGTTTTACCATCTCGGTTGCGATTACCTTTGCTCTTTCTTTTGACAGTGCAAGTTCGCCCTTCGGGTTACCAGTGTCGGCCGTAAAACCTTCGATTAAAAGCATTGATGATCCTGCCTGTTTTAAAATCTCTGCCAGCTTATCAAGTCTGTTTTTTTCTGTATCGAGAAGTTCAGGAGAATCGCTTTTAAACTGCAGGTTTGGAATTGAAAGGCATATACCGTTCTTGCGTTTTTCAATATTAACTATATTACTTTCAACTTTCCCGTAATTCACTTTATCGCCGTAATCAGAAATTCCTGTTACGTTCTGGATTACAGTACTGATTTCATCATCATTTATTGCAGGCTGATATTTTGTAAAAATATTGATTGTACCTTTAAACGCAATTTTATTGCCATCAGCATATGTGTAAACTTCATCAACCGAATCCCGGATTACAACTGCCATTCCTGTAGCTTTGCTTACATAAATTGTGGCACTGTTACTTCCACTTGCATCAAGCATTGCAGAATCCCCATCAGGATCCATGTAGCCACGACCATATCGTGTTGCCCATTTCGCGCTTAATAGGAATACTTCTTCACCGTTATATACTTCGTCACGAAGGTATGTATATTCAACCAGAATAGGCATTTTAGTAAAAATACCTTTATTTAATGGATCTACAGTGCGTACTGCATTTGCCTTCCAGCTGTCGCCTGGTTTGATTTGTTTAGTCGTGTAGGTAGGAAAACCTCTGAATGTTGGATATCCGTTATCCTCATACATTTCAAGAGTACCTTCAGGAGTAATTCCGAAAGATGCAGGAATGGAATCATCCAAGCCAGGAAAAACAATTGCCTTGGAGCGTTTAGTAGCTTCGTAAACATAGAAGCTTCCCTCGTATAATGTACATTGATCAGAACTTCCTTCATCTACAATCTGAGAACGAATTTCCCGGCTTACAAGTCCTTTGTATTTACCGTTGTCGTAACGACGAAGATCAGTACGTTCAATATAACTGTAGCTTTTGCCCCCCTGATAGCCGATAAACTGATATTCGCTGGCAAAACAAATTCCCAGTAATAAACCAAACAAGACAAAAGCTGCTCTTTTCATTTTCAAGATCCTTCTTTAATGTAGTAACAGTCGCTTCCTTATGACTGCGTATCGCCACCAGGCAGTAATTCCGGCAATGGACCACACAAGGCCTACTGACCACCAAATTACCCAAGGGCTTTGTAAATTAAAACAACGCATGAGCACTAAAGGAAACAGAACCCGGCCAATAACTTCAACAATTCCGTTAATAAATGAAAAAAGCGAGTCACCTACACCATAAAGAATACCGCGAACCATATAAATGATCCCAAGGAAATAATAGAAAATACTAGTAATTTGAAGAGCCCTTCCACCCATTTGTGTTACAGCATCGGATTCAACAAACAGGCTTGTAATTGCCTTTCCTGTAAACTGAATGACAGGAATAATTACAGTCGTAAAAATTGCCATAATCAAAAGTCCTTTGTAATAACCTTTGAATACGCGGTCAATCTTTTTAGCACCATAATTCTGTCCCACAAAAGTTGAAAGCGCCGCACTTAATGTCTGGTAAGGAAGATGCACGAACTCTTCAATTTTTTCAGTAGCGGTAAAGGCTGCCACAGCAACAGGCCCAAAGGAATTTACAACTGACTGCAATGCCATACATGAAATTGCAATCATTGCAAACTGAAGTGATACAGGCATACCAAGCTTGATTGTATCTCTGATTACAGGAAAATTTACGATATAATCATTCTTCGAAAATTTAAAATAAGAGTTTGTTTTAACTGCAAAAATCAGACAGAGAATTCCCGAAAGAAACTGAGAAATTACCGTTGCAACACCAGCACCAAATACACCAAGATTAAATGCTTTGATGAACAAAAAATCCAAGCCCACATTCAACAAACAGGAGAAAATCAAAAAATACAATGGAGTTTTTGAGTCTCCAAGAGAACGAAGCATTGATGAAATATAATTGTAAAAAGAAACAAACAGCATTCCTACACAGTTGATACGAAGATACAACAGCGCATTAGTTTTAATTTCTGCAGGAGTTCTTAATAAATAAAGAACTGGTTCTGCCAGAAAGAATGCAATTCCTCCCACAATAATTGGCATGACAATCATGATGTAGGCATTATTCATGATACAGTTTTTTACCTTTGAAGTATCACCACGACCAAAAAACTGGGAAGTAATAATTCCTCCGCCAGTACCAATGCCAAGGCTTAATGCAAAAAAGAAAAAAGACACAGCCCCTGTAGATCCAATCGAAGCAAGAGCATCAGGCCCAAGAAGGCGGCCCACAATCATTGAGTCTGCAAAACTGTATAACTGCTGAAAAATGTTTCCAATAAGCATTGGAATTGAAAACAGAAGAATCAGTTTTGTAGGACTTCCTTCTGTCATATTCATTGTATTTTCTTTCATTAACGCGATAATAACGATTAGCAATTACTATTTCCATAGATTTTTATACAATTCTATGCTGTTTTTTTATAATTTATGTTGTTTTGTTTATCTGATAAGTTTTATTTATAAGGAATTTCGAAGGGCCTGGACTTATGTTTTTTCTCACATAATCTGATGGAAACTGAAGCTTATTTCGGCTATATTAAAACCATGAACAACAGTTTTGTACAAGCTTTTCACAAAATTCTTTCAAAGGAATTTCCACAGTTCCTGAAAAAATATCTTAACATTCCGATTCTATCTCGCCTTAAAGGTGTCGGACTTTTGTGCGGAACTGACTGGACTCCATTTTTTAAGAACAACTTTTTTTACTCAAGATTCGATCACAGTGTAGGCGTTGCATTAATCATCTGGCATTTTACAAAAGATAAAGCCCAAACTATTGCAGGACTTCTTCACGACGTTTCAACGCCAGCTTTCTCACATGTAAGCGACTTCAGAAAAGGTGATGCACTTACCCAAACAGCAACAGAAGATGATAACGGTTCAATGCTGGCTTGTTCAAAAGAACTTCTTGAATGTTTAGCACAAGACGAGCTCACCCTTGAAAAGGTAAACGATTACCACAAATATCCGATTGCCGACAACGAAGTTCCACAATTATCCGCTGACCGGCTTGAATACATGTTTCCATCAGGAGCAGCTCTTTCTGGCACATGGTCATTAAAACAATCTTTCTCTTTAGATGAAATAGAAAAAATTTATAACGATCTTGTAATCTGTCAGAATGAAGAAGGAATTGAAGAATTAGGATTTAAAACACTTTCTGTAGCAGAGCTCTATTACAACCGAGTACTAGATATTGCATTTTTCCTGCAGAAAAATGAAGACAAAATGGCAATGCAGTTTCCTGCAACCATTCTGAACATGGCAGTTAAACTTGAAATTTTGAAAGAGTCTGATTTTTTTGAAATGTCAGAAGAAGAAATCATTTCTCGATTAGATGAACTGGTAAAGGAAAATTCTGATGCAACGGTAGAAGATGCGTTAACAGAAGACGACTCGGTAAAAAAGCTTTGCTTATATTTCAGAACTTACAGATCATTTACATCTATTACCCGTTCTAAAGAACCATTACCTGGACACTATTGCGTAAAACTGCAGGTAAAAAAACGTTATATCAATCCACTAGTAGTAACAGGTAAGCAAACAGAAGGCCTGTACGAAGCCAGACGAATTACAGAGCTTTCAGAAACAGCAAAAAAATCTAAAGAAGAATTTCTTGAATATGTTGATGAAAGTTTTGGCTGTGTAAAACTGATTTAGACATAAAAAAAAGAGTACCAGAAAAATTGTTTCCAACTTTTCTGGTACTCTTGAAAAATAAAATCCCTTTCTTTATCTAAGCTTATTTTAGTCCAAACAACTCATATCCAGTTTATCAAAGCCTGCAAGAAGCTCCTTTGCAATTGCTTTTATCTTTGCAACATCACCTTTTCTTGCACCTTCGATGTTCAAAGGCATTACAGGATCATGAAGTGAAAGACGAAGAAGCATCCAGCCCTGTGCATCGCCTTCTTTAAAACTAATACGAACACCTTCATAGCTTTCTGGCATTTTGTAGCCTGCTTTTTCAGCCCGTGCTTTAAATTCTTTAAGAACAGATTTTCCGTAGTCTTTAAAGTTTTCATCCTTAATCTTAAATCTGTATTCACCTTCTTCTACCAATGGTGGAAGCTTTTCAATAAGGCTGTCCAGTTTCTTTCCTTCGGCACGGGCCTTTGCAAGTGCAATTACAAGCTTAACTGCAAGGTAAGCACCGTCATCAAGGTAATAGTTTTCTTTAAGTGCACCGTGGCCCGATGTCTCCATGGCAAGTGGAGCATTTGTTCCGGCAGCGTTTAATTCTTTCTGCTTGTTGATTACGTTTTTGTAACCACGCATGTAGCAAAGGTGCTTAAGACCGAGAACGTCTTCCAAGAAGTATGTAAGGCGGTCAGAAGTTACAGAGTCTGTAATGATTGTTGAACCTGGATTTTCTGGAGCAAGGATTGCAGCTGCCATTGCGATAATTGCGTCCCGGTTAACTTCGCTTCCGTCTGAAAGAACTGCTGACATGCGGTCAACATCTGTGTCAAAAATCAAACCCAGATCTGCTTTGTTGTTAAGGACAGCATTGCGGATTGCCTCCATTGCCTGCTTGTTTTCTGGATTTGGAATGTGGTTAGGGAACATTCCGTCCGGCTCAAGGAATTGGGAACCTGTTGTATCAGCTCCAAGTGGCTTTAAGATTTTATCAACGAAAAATCCTGAAGCACCGTTTCCTGAGTCTACAACAATCTTAAGACCTTCAAGAGGTTTATCAGAATCAGAATTAATTCCCTGAATGATTGCTTCTCTTAAATGATCAGCATAAAGAGTAAGAAGATCAACTGGCTCAGGGAAATAGTTTACATGCTGAGGATTAAGCATTCCGGCAAGTTTAAGAATTTCTGTAATATCATCATGTTCAAGACCGCCGTCTGCATCAAAGAACTTAATTCCGTTTCTGTTAAATGGAAGATGGCTTGCAGTAATCATTGCAGAACCATGGAACTGAGTTGCAGGAAAAACAATCGACATAAACATTGCTGGTGTTGTAGCCATTCCACAGTCAACAACCTTAGCTCCTGCACTGACAATTCCCTGAATAAGTCCCATTGCAAGATCAGGACCAGACACACGCGAATCACGACCAACACCGATTATAAGTGCATTAGCATTAACACCTGATTTTTTTTCAAGCCAGCTTACAAAAGCACAACCAATCTGCTTTGCAATATCCGGTGTCAAATTAACATGTTCATCAGCAACACCTTCAAGTGCAATTCCGCGAACATCACTACCATTCTGTAATTTCAATAAATCTGCCATATATATTTCCCCCAAAGGATTATTTAAAATTTTTACTGTTATATTATACTGAATTTTGTTATTATATTTAATAGATAAAATATATATTTATGGAGAAGCTTATTCCCATAAAAAAACGGAGAAAAGAATGAAAAACACAGTAAAAGTATTTTCAATTACCATGATTCTTTTGGCACTTGCATCAACAGCATTTGCAAAGGAAAAAGACATGCTGGACAAATGGCTTGATAAATACGAAACATTTGTAGAAAAAGTTGAAAAAGCTGTAGAACAAGAAAAGACATCACAGACTGATGCACTCAAAGCAGAAAAGGACAAAATGTTCAAAGAAAAAGATAAGATCCAGGCAGAAGAAGGAAACTTCACTTTTAAGCAGGGACTCCGCTATGCAGAATTGAATTCAAGATATGGAGTTTCAATTGGTGCTCTTTATTCCACAAAAGGAATTAAAAAAGCAGCTAAATCTGTTGATGAAGCACTGAACGATGAAGACTAAAAAAACATCACCCGCAAAGCACTTATGACGTTCAGCCACAAAAAAAGCCACGGCGAAAATCATCGCTAGTGGCTTTTTTAGTATCAGGCTGTTTCAGCCATCAATTAATGGTGGAACAATCTGATTCCGTTGAAACACATTACCATGTTGTAATCATCAGCAGCTTTGATAACAAGATCATCGCGAACTGATCCACCTGGCTGTGCAACAACTGTAACACCAGACTTTCTGGCTCTTTCGATGTTATCACCGAATGGGAAGAATGCATCAGAACCAACTGCAACATTCGTATTTTTTGCAATCCATTCAGCTTTTTCTTCCCGTGTGAATACTTCTGGTTTTACCTTAAAGAAGTTCTGCCATTTTCCTTCAGCAAGAACATCCATGTATTCTTCACCAATATAAACGTCAATAGTATTATCACGGTCAGCACGTTTAATTCCGTCAACGAACTGAAGGCCGAGAACTTTTGGAGACTGACGAAGCCACCAGTTGTCAGCTTTTTGACCAGCAAGGCGTGTACAGTGAACCCGGGACTGCTGTCCGGCACCGATACCGATTGCCTGTCCGTCTTTTACGAAACAAACTGAGTTTGACTGAGTATATTTTAGAACGATCAAAGAGATTACAAGATTACGTTTATCATCTTCTGACAAAGTCTTGTTCTTTGTTACGATATTTTCAAGAACTGAGTTATCGATTTTGAGAAAGTTGTGTCCCTGTTCGAATGTAACACCAAATACCTGTTTGCGTTCCAGTTCAGCAGGAACATAGTCAGGATCAATCTGGATTACACAGTAATTTCCGCCTTTCTTAGCCTTGAGGATTTCAAGAGCTTCAGCAGAATAACCAGGAGCGATAACACCATCAGAAACTTCTTTCTTGATCAAAAGTGCTGTTGCCTTATCACATTCATCACTTAAAGAAATAAAATCACCAAATGAAGACATACGGTCAGCACCGCGGGCACGGGCATACGCACAAGCCAATGGTGTAAGCTCAACATCGTCTGTAAAGTAGATTTTCTTTAATGTGTCAGACAAAGGAAGTCCAACAGCAGCACCAGCAGGAGAAACATGTTTAAAAGAAGTTGCCGCAGGAAGTCCTGTAGCTTCTTTCAATTCTTTAACAAGCTGCCAGCCGTTAAGAGCGTCCAAAAGGTTGATAAATCCAGGTCTTCCATTTACAACGGTAATTGGAAGATCTCCATTTTCCATAAAAACACGTGCAGGTTTTTGGTTAGGATTGCATCCATACTTAAGTTCAAGTTCTTTCATATGGAAGATAATAGAAGAATTTTTTGAAAATTTCAATGAGGAACAAATTCTACAAGGTAAGTAAAATTACTTGATTTCGAGATTTTTTACAAATAAAAATATTATCTGTCTGTCAGGATGGTATTCATTACCTCTGACAATCTCTACATAAGACTGATAGAATTCCTTATTATATCGTCGTTTATATATAAAGGAAATTTTACTGCCACCATCATCAAAGAATTTTTTCCATTTAGCAATATCAACCTTGTCATCAAACAGTACTCTGCTTGATTCATGGACATAACCGGCCTTTATAAAACCTTTTACCCATTCACTAAAGTTTTCAGAATATCCTTCTTCTTTTTTCTTCTCTGCAAGATCAACCTTAAAAATATTGAATGAATCATCTGTCAGGTTAATCTTAAGAATCTTTGTTGCTCCATCTCTGAATACAGAAGCATAATCCTGAACCTTGCGGCGGTTAATACCCTTTTTCCGATAAAAAGCATCTTTATTCTTATACATTCTTTCATCAGCGATGCGAACAAGATCTTCTAGATCGACACCTTCTGTATAAAGTCCATAACCAGTAGATATAGAAAGAGGACTTATAAGTTTTTTACTTAAACTGACTTTTTCACAAGCTTCTGGAATAGAAGCAATCTCTGCCTCTACATCACCTATTCTCACACCTTCATAGAATACTGCAAATTCATCGCCACCTATTCTGTAAACATTGCTTGAAGATTTCAGTTTATCCATCAAAACTTCTGCAGCAGCTAATATTAATTTATCGCCTTCCAGATGCCCATAATTATCATTTACAGTTTTCAAACCATTTATATCGCAGATTACATACATAAAAGGAAAATTAATTTTTCCACTCTTAATTCTTTTCTTTATGTCTGCAAAATCTCTTTCATAGGAATTTCGATTTCGCGCCTGAGTATCCAAATCAATATTTGCCCTGTCTTCGAATTTTCCAATTGGATTTTCTATTGCAAAAAATGCACCAATTAAAGCAAGTGTTAAAGTTCCTGAAGTAAACAAAAATTCTGGAATAATCACTTGAGTCAATTCGCCTATAAATGCAAGTGTTGTAATCGGAAGCAAAGCAAAAATCACTGACTGCTGGACTTTTCTAAGATTTACAATCAATATAATTACAATAGCAATAAAGAGAATAACACCAGTTCCAAAACAAATTGAAGGTCCAATACCTGCACTATAAAAAGTACCTTTTCCTTCCAGATATTTAATTGGTGAGATACATGCACATACAAGTCCTGTCAAACAAACTGAGCCTGCAATCGCAGTCGGAATATGAGTACGATTACCTGGTGCAACTAAAGCCAGGGTATATCTGAAAAGTTCTAGACAAAACAACTGAGCAAATGCAAAAAACAAAATATGACAAATGTTATTAACAATTACAGGACATGTGGGATTATTTACAGTCAACTCTGTAACAAGAGCAAAGGCAGAATGAATCAAACACGTAAAGGCGAGAAACAGAAAGTTACTTCGAATATGATGGTATCTGGAACAGTAAAGACTGTATCCTATTAAATAGAGAATGATACCTATACATAAAATTTCTGCTCTGATTATAACCATTGTAAACATAAAATCTTTTATAGTTTACAACGGTTTTTTGCAATTTCGCAAGAGTAATGATAAAATTAAATGGGTTTATTCTGTTTATACTATAAATGCAAGCGAAGATTATTCATGAGGTTCATTTGACTTATTCAATAAATCACATATTCAAACCACGCCGCCTTCTCTACTATATTCAGGCAACTGAAACTGACATTACAAATATGTATCTCGGAATCATACCTGAGATTTTTAATCAGTACATTGATGCTTTTGGAACTTATGACTGTCCGGGAATTTTCAGAATCCGCACAGATGAAATCAACATGCGGGTTATCGGTATGGAATTTCGAATGAACGATTCCCGCGTTATTTACCCTGCAAATCTTGAGCATATGGAACTTTCTCCATCATTTATGATGGGAATTGATATTACCTCTGACATTTCCTTAGACTGCGAAAAGGTTGAATCAATCATTCAGGAATTTAAACCACGGGAATCAGCTCAGAATAACTGGCCATATATTTTTAAGGAAGACATTCCTAAAGTTGTAGAAGTTTTTACTCTGGAGAATAAGAACCGTATTTATGTTTCAGCAAAAGCAACAGAAAAAAGCTACAGCTTTATTCCTGAAACTCCACAAGAAAATACTCACGAGGAACTCTATAGAAAAGCTTACCTTGATCCCATTACAGGATACTTCAACTGGAATCACATAAGGCCATATCTTGAAGGCTTTGGCTTAAAAGGAATTCAGGACTTTGCCTTTGTTCACTTCGATGTAAAAGATTTTAAAACAATAAATGAAATTTACAGTCATCATATTGCAAACAATCTTCTCCGTCGAATTACAAAAAAGATTACAGAGCAAGACTGGATTTATCAGGGCGCACGATGTGACAACGACAACTTTGCTCTGATGATTAAGGATATGCCTGATGAAGAAATCAGAGAAAAGCTTACAGTTTTCTTTGACAGCCTTTCCACATTACCAGAAGATCCAACTTACAACATTTATTTCCGTTGTGGAGTTGTTCCAATGAGAAATTCATTATTGCTAAGTGACAGGGTTCCTGACGGCGCAAAGCTTGTGCAGAAAATGGGAAATAAATTAAATTCCACTGAGATAATTTTCTACACAGATAAAATTCACGATGAAATACTCTGGGGTAAAAAAATTAAGACATACCTCAACGCTGCAATCGCCAACGATGAATTTCTTGTATACCTGCAGCCAAAATATGACATTAACACAGAACAAGTAATCGGTGCAGAAGCCCTTGTTCGCTGGAATTATCAGAAAAAAGGTCTTTTACCACCTATTAAGTTTATTCCTTTCCTTGAAAGAGAAGGATCCATAGGTAAAGTTGATGATATCGTTCTGCACAAAGTATGTCAGTATTTAAAGCGATGGAAGGATGAAGAAATTCCTCTCCACCCTATTTCTGTTAACCTTTCACGCAAACAGCTTGAAAAACAGAATCTTATTGAACATTTGACAAACATTGTTGATACTTATAATGTTCCTCACCAGCTCATCGATTTCGAACTTACAGAAAGCGCAACAATAAACAATCAGATTTATATGATGTCAATTCTTTCACAACTGAAAGAAAAAGGTTTTAGAATCTCAATCGACGATTTTGGAACAGGCTATTCTTCGCTTTCAATGCTGACAGAAATGCCTCTTGATACTCTCAAAATTGACAAAAGCTTCGTAGACGGAATCGATACAGATACTGATGCCACAAAAGAATGCACTATTGTAAAATGTATAATCTCTATGGCAAAAGAACTGAATTTTCACTGCCTTGCAGAAGGTGCCGAAACCCAGAAACAGATTGATAAGCTGAGACATTTCGGCTGTGAAACAATTCAAGGCTATTATTACAGCAAACCGCTTCCCGTAGAGGAATACGAACTTAAATTAAAAGAAAAATAAGCTTTTCAATTCTTTTTTTTGACAAAATAGGGAATGTAAGGTATAATTTAATCAATAATATAGTTTATCTGGAGGATAAATATGCTTCTTGCTTACGTTGCAATCTTAGTACTTGCTTGTTATTTAGGATATACAGGAATTACTTGTTTCATCGCAGCTAAACCAATCGCTGGTGTAATCTGCTCTATTTTGTTCTTGTTCTTTGTTGTTTGGTTCCTTATCGTTTCTTTCGAAAAGAGAGAAAAGAAACCTTCAAAGAAATAATTAAAGCAGATATATTGTTTTACAATGCACCCTTAAAGTCGGACAAATGAAGTTCGTTTTTATGGAGACCACTGAAAAAGGTCTCCAATTTTAAGGCCTGAAAAAAAGCCAGATTTATGAGATTTTTGAGAAAAAATCTCATAAATCTGGCTTTTGCACTTTTTATGAAACTGAAATTTAATTCTTGCTGTGACTTGAGCATAAAAAAACACCACTTGAATAAATTTACTCTATTCAAATGGTGTTTGTAAATTCAGTCTTTAACAGACTTTTTCAGTGGCCTCATTTTTTTGCGCCGTCTCCCGAACTCAACTGGTTTTGCCAGAATTTGATTTAGGGAGGCTTTGGGGAATGACTTTATACGAAATTACTTCGTTGGCTATTGATTTAGCCATTCTCATTCTAGCAGTCCTTTCATTTTCAGCACGAGCCAGGGACAGTGCTTACGCGTTTCGCGGAAATTCAAGAATTGTTAAATAGTTAAATCCGTGCCGCTACGCAGCACTAGTTAAAAGCCCGAACACTACAAACATAATCGTAACCGTAGTCCTTGGCGTAGTCGTACATAAGGCCACCGTCGAAATACAGACCCCGGGCGTAAAAATTGTAGGAAGAGCTCTGACAACAAGACCAGTAATAACTTGTTCCAAACTGGCTTCCGCCTGCTTTTAAAAGGCTTGCATCTACTGCAGTTTTGTTCTGATAGATTGTGTAAAGTTCTGCCACAGTTGGTAAATACCAGCCTTCTGCAAGGTCTCTTGTAAGACCGTTTGTTTCAGCATAAGTTAAGCTATAGTTCCATGCAGGGTAATTTCCAGGATTACTCTCTGCATCAGAACAGGCTTTTTTTAGTATTTCCCAGCCGTCGCTTCCGTCCATGTAGTCGCTTGTTTTATTTCCCTGCAAAGCAGTTATGTCTGTGTTGTAACCTGTGGCACTTTCTGTGCACCATGCACTTTTCTTATGAACAATTCCTACGCCAAGGGCTGGCTTGCCGTCTGCTGCGGCACGTACGATTACGGCGGCAACTGTATCGCTTTCTGGAGTCTTATCTTTAGACAAAATTGTTCCGTCTTTTAGGACAAAGTCTCCTACTACACATTTGCTATAGTCAGGTTGTTGTGAAACTGGATTATCATCTCCGCTGTTACCTGTTCCTGATGAAGGATTTGAACATCCTGCAACTGCAAGTGCCATTACCATTACCGCAAGTGCGGCAAACCATCTGTGCTTTTTCATAAATACCTCTCTTAGTAAATTATATTTAAAACAAAAAAGGCACAGTCCTCCGCCGGCAAAGCAGAGTCCTGTGCCTTCTTAAATTTTCAACTATTGTATATTTGTTATCTGTATATTCTTCGCCTAGAGAACTGAGAACTGAGAACTGAGAACTGAGAACTGAGAACTGAGAACTGAGAACTGAGAACTGAGAAACGCTACTCTTTTCCGATTTTTGTGTCAATAACATACTTAAGTATTGTAACTCAAATTTCATGTAAAGACAATTATGATTTTTTGGAAGTTATGAAGATGGTAATGGCGAAAAACTTGAGAAAAATGAGAATATAAAAATCAGCGAAAGTCCTTACCGGATAACCGATAAGGCGTTTTTTATTATCTTTCAATAGCTCTTTTAACAGTATCAACAAGCATAAAATAGCAAAGTTCATTATCATTCAGTTTTATGAAACCATAATGTTCATAAAAAGTTTTTGAAGTTTCTTTTGCATCTACAAGAATAAAGTAAACACCTGTAATATCAGACACCTGAACAATTTTCATAAATGCCTGTTTCAAAAGATCTTTGCCTAGTCCTTTACCTTTCATATTTTTGCTAACTGCCAATCTTGCAATTCTAATCGCTGGAATAGGATATTTTGGAAGGCGAATCTTATACTCATTAGGGATTTCTTTATAACTTATTTGTGCGGTTGATAAAGTAAAATAACCACAGATTTTTCCATCATCACTTACTGCAACAAATGTTTTTCCAATCCCCAACTCATCACTCTTCAAGGCATAGCCGGAAAGAAAAGTATTTAAAGGTTCAACTTCACAATCAAATTTTTTTAATGAAGGTTTAGACTGTATATCTTTTATAGAAACAAGTTTATATGCAGAAATCACTTGAACATTCCTTTTAATGCTTCATTTGGCTCTGGTGGATTTTCCAAAGCAGACATAACAAGATCTCTATCTCTGTTTGAAAGAATAAGCATTTCATTCTCAGCTATATCCAGTTCTGCCTGTTTAATTGACGATGACAAGATATATGATGAAAGAGAAAGATGCTTTATTTCAGCCGCTCGTTCCAAAAGAGATTTTTGAACATCTGACACTCTAAAGTCTACACGAGAATCTTTTACTGCAACTGCCATAAAATACCTCCATTTATAATATAATATATTGTACGGTATTTGTACACACAGATATAGATATAAAATATCAGTGCCTAATTCGTAAGGGATTTTGTCCCTTTTATTAAAGAGGTGAAATACTTGGTGAGAAGAAAGTAGAAGTTATGAAGATGGTTGTTGATGGCGAAAAGCTTGAGGCAGAAACTTATTCAGAAAAGATAACAATGGATTTGTATACAATAAAGAGAAAGAAATGAAAGACAAATAATTTGCTCTTTAAAAGAGCAAAAGCCAGATTTATGAGATTTTTTTCTCAAAAAATCGGCTTTTTTTTCAGGCCTTAAAATTGGAGACCTTTTTCAGCTGCCTTGTTAAAAAACAGATGCCTTCTATAGAAGGGGCAGGACTCGAACCTGTGGCCTCCGGGTTATGAGGAGACCTGAGAGAGACTGTACCACGCTTTACCCATGAATATTTAACGACAATTTAATCAAATTTTATGGTGTTTTGGCTGTTTGGTCAAGTAAAAAGCTATACTCAACTATAACGAAAAATACTTTTTTCTACCTAATTTTACTACAAAATTGTAGTCGTCGGGTCTTTTCCCCGAGTAATATAAGTTTTAATTCTCTATAAACTTGCAAGCTTTAAATTCTTCTTTATCAATACCAGATGGCAAACCAACTCTCATAAAGTATCTTGCAAAACTTTGGGATAAATGTTCTTTGTATGGAGAAACAAGACGTAATCTATTTTTGTCTTTTACCAGCGCTTTTAGATATTCTTTAGGTACTGAGAATATGTTATGGAAACTAACGCAGTAAAAATCAGTTACACCTTTTAGTGTAAATCTATCAAGGAGGTGATATGAAGGCAGATTTCCTTGACGCAATTGTTCCCGACCTTCTTTTGATTTTAATAATTCAAATGATTTCATTGCGTTTTGAAGAGTTGCAATTGGACATAAAATCACATATTTAATTTTATTGTTTTCTAAATCACATGATTGAGACATTATGATGCAATCGCATTCAATATAATTCATATCAACATGAGTAGGATTTTCTTGTAGGAGCGCGTGATATTCGCTCTCTCCAGGACATATTATTCTACAATTTTCAATAATATCACCTTGTTCTAGAGATATATCATTATGTATTTCTAAAAACCAATTCGACATATATTAGAACCACTCAAATTCCATCTTTTTACTTTGACATAATTCTGTTGGGATGGTTCCTTTTATTGATACTTCAATTACATCATCGGTTGGAGTTGAATCATCTATTTCAATATAAATAACTTCTGTAGGGCAATATGGAGAAGTTTCATTTTTTATGGAAATAAACGAATCATTTGAGGCTGTATTTGTTTTCATAACCTGAGATACTGGTGTTACAGTGATTGTAGTTGCAAGGGCTATTGTTCCTGCTATTGTTACATATTTTATCATTACGTACCTCGGTATTTTTATTCGTATATTGGTTCTAAAGAATCTAAATAATTACTATCAAGAAGTGCAAAAAAATGTTTCTTTTCGAGTTTATGCAAATTACCTAATGTTTCATCAAGTATTTTCATTTCAATTTCTTGAAATTTAAAACACTCTGTATTTATTGCATCAATATCAATCATTGAAGCTTTCTTTGCAGGAGAATTATTTATGCTTATTAATACATTATCATTTAATTGAAAAATAATCATTTTATTTGCATCGATTCTTTTTTCGAGTCTTAAAGTTGAAACATCAGATGATTCTTTCAACATTCCACATAATGAAATATTCAAATTTGTTGTTTCAGATAATGATTTATCAATTAAATTAATATATCTTAAACCTATTCGTTCGATTTCATGGACTGCCGAACTAGATTTTACTAATTCAAGTGCAGATATAACAAAATCCTTAAAAAAATCCCAACCTTTATAGGGTGCTCTGTTTGAAAAAATAATTGATCTAGGACCTATGCCAATTGATAAATTATCATTAACCAATTGGTAATATGGTTGATACTTCATATTTGGATCAAAGTTTCTTGCTTCTTCAGGAAGATCCAATATACCCTGTCTTTTAGGTGTAAATGTATCAAATTTTTTTGAGAGAGCCTGATATACTACTCCAAAAACAGCATCATCTGGCAGAGAAGATTTAAATCTAAGTTCGAGAATAGTCTCAACTAGAGGACATTTTTCTAGCTTTATAGGTAACTCATTCATATTAATCCTAATTATATAACAATATTACCGTATCATTGTAACATAAAAATTTAGAATTGAATATAGTTATTAAAAACTTATCCAAATATAAAAACAAAAGGGGGCTATCCAAAAAGAATGGGGCAGCCCCAATTATTTTAAATTTACAAGTGAATTTAAATCTGCTAAAATTTAAATATGAGCAGAGGCGTAAGCGATAAAATCACATACAAACAATATAACCAAGACGAGCAGTGGCTCCTGCCACCAAGTCTGGGTGAGCTGGTTCCGAATAATCATTTTGTAATAATTGTCAGTAAAACAGTAGATGAACTCGAAATTGAAGAAGACT
>JAHAZA010000087.1 GCA_018385415.1 Treponema sp.
TTCCTATGCTTAGGATATAATATTAACCTGACAAGTAAAGAAAAAAAAAAGACAGGCGGAGCGTGGGTTCGCTCCTTCAAAAAATTCTGCAACGAAGTGAAGCCTTTTTGAAGGACGGTTCCACGCGGGAGCCTGTCTTTTTTTATATTATGTTAAACTTGGTTAATATTTACATCCTTACCGCTACAAGTGTTAAATCATCAAGCTGTTCATCTTCACGAAGATTTGTGTAGTATAAATATGAAGATTCTTCACCGATCTCCTGTTGGTTAGTACAGTAATAATCATAGCGGTTAAAGCATTTTTTAAGATATGCATCAATCTTCTTATCAACACGCACAAGATCATTAGCTGTTACATCAGGATCTTTATAAAATCGGAATACTTTTTCAACTGAACACAATGCAAGAATGGCATCCTGTACAGTTCCGTCACCTTTAGAGAAGTCAAATTCAAGTCGTTCACCAGGAACAGGGTTATGATACTTTTCAAGAACATAAACCTGTTTGTTAAGGGCAGCCTCAATAATTGCACTTACACGTTCTGGTTCCATCTGTTCAGAATCAAGACCTACTTTGTGGTTTCCGTGAACATCACCTTCTTTTAATCCTTGCTCTGCACATTTTGTCACGTTAAATTCAGCATCACGGAATTTGCGAGTAGCTTCTTCAATACCGTCAGTATAGAGGAAAAGAATGTCACCTTTGTTAAGGTGTGTCTTTTCCAATTTAAATCCGCCCTTCATTTCTACCATAAATGTAGGAAGTGGTCCTGCAGCTGGTGTTTCCTGAAGAGTGAGAACTTTCTGTTTCTTTTCTTTGCTGTCATAAATGTGGACGATATTATCTCCGGCATTACAGAGATATACGTCACCAGTTTTGGTATCAATAAGAGAAAGGATGATTGTTGCAAATTTTCCCTTAATACCAAGACCTTCAATAAAGTCGTTGATTGTACAAACAAGCTTTGTTAAGTCAGTTCCATTCTGCTTATAATTCCAGCTTTCAAAATGCTTACGGAACAAAGTTGCAACTACAGTCATCAAAAGAGCTGCAGGAACACCGTGTCCTGAAACGTCACACTTGATTACAACATGCCATCTGTCATCAAGCTTTTTATAATCAAAGTAGTCACCTGATACACCAGATGCTCCTTCATAATATCCTACAAATTGAAGAGCAGAATCCTTAATATCTGCTGTTGTCTGTTTATTTCCCTTTCCATCTATGCTCAATGGAAGGAATGTCTGCTGAACGACTTTTCCATCCATCAAAAGATGCTCATCCTGAGCAGCTTTAACAAGACCACGTGTCATTTCATTTACAGAATCTCCAAGCTGCCCGATTTCGTCTTTTGACTTGATAATAATTTCTTTTCCTGCAAGTTTTTCTTTATCTACTGTTTCACCGATCATCTTCACATGTTTAGAAAGTTTACGAATCGGATTAACAATGATGGATGCGAGAATAATCGCTCCGATTGCACCAATAATAACTGCGAACAATGCAATGCCAGCAGCAGTAAAATAAATGATACGTCTTGAAGCATCCAGTTCACTGATCAATGATTTTGTGGAAACAGAAATGAATACAATTGCACGAACATAAACATCAGAACTACCTGAACGGTAAAGAACAGGACGATAGAAAACATATTCAGTATTGGTACGATTAAGTTTTCCTGAATCATATAACGGATAAGAAGAACTGTACCTGTTTGAAATTTCATTAAGGTTATCAGTCATGCGGGTTGTAAGTTGAGTTGTAATATCTGCAATTTCGTCACGGCGTGCAACAGAAACTGCATCAGTTCTCAAGGCAAGCTTTGCACCTTCAGCATTTAGCTTAGCAATATTAGCACCAATCTCACCTGCTTTTTCAACAGCCTCTTTATTTACTTCTTTACATGTTTTTGTGATCTGAAGAATATTTTCATCAACAAGTTTTGAAATACCTGGAGTAAAGCGATC
Source organism: Treponema sp. (assembly GCA_018385415.1). Classification (GTDB taxonomy): domain Bacteria; phylum Spirochaetota; class Spirochaetia; order Treponematales; family Treponemataceae; genus Treponema_D. The sequence continues at coordinate 1,970 of JAHAZA010000087.1, forward strand.
AGTATCAATTCCGATTATTTCAGTTCCATCTTCTCCAGTTATATACTGGTCATTTGTCGCCCATACATAATCAAGTGTAGAATTTTCATAATCATTTTCATTTGATTTATAACCAGTAATGGTAACAAAGTTTGCTTCTTCCAAAGCAGATGACTGACCTGGAAGATAACTTAATTCAAGTACATTTTCTGTAGGCATATACGCCTTTGTTCCACTTGAAAGACTTTCAAGCAAAACGTTAACTCGATCTTCAAGCCCTTTTGACAAACTCTGCTCCTGAGTCTGTACCATAATATATCCAAGAGGAAGTGATACTAAAAGAGAAACCATAAGAACAAGTACAACAGTAAAGAGGATAAGCTTGAACCTGAGTCCACCGCCTTTTTTCTTGAGAGCCTTAACTCTCTGTTTTTTCTGCATTGGCATAATTTCTCCTTTTACAAGTGCCTGAACTTCAAGATTAACAATATTGAAATCCCTGACAGTTGTGACAATCCCACGGGCTGCAAGAATAATTCCTGCAAGAGCAAACAACATGAGAATTGCAAATAATATATAAGCAACCTGAACATTGTATTTTCCAAGTTTTGCATAAACATTCCAGTTAGGAATGTATTCATATTCTTTTTCAATTTTTACAGTACCATTTTCTGCAATCGAGAATGCAATGTTAGAACGGTACATTCCACGGTCTGTATGATAAAGTGAAATATAATAGCGACCGCGAGGCATTTGATTAGAAAGCTTTACATCGGAAATTCGATTATCTGAAGTTACTTTGAAATCACCGTTTGAATATCTCAAACGAACAGCATGCTCTTTAGACCCTTCCTGTGTAATATACACGTCAGAAATAATTCCATCATATGTAAATCCAGAACCATCAATTGTTAATGTTGTATTACCGAAAATGTCAGTAGCTTTCTTAACAGAATTGATGAATGTGAATGGTTCAAATTTATTTAAGTACAATGCAATGTATGCAGGTTCACCTACATTACCTACTTCATCAATTGCACGAACGGCAAAAATGTAAACACCATTGCCATAATTGAGAACCTGTGTGTTATTCTTTTTCTGCATTACACGTTTTGCAGGAGATGTAATTTTAGAAGCAAGCTGTTCTTGAGAATATTTTTCATTTAATTGAGAAAGTTTATTTTCTACTTCTTCAGTTGAAACAGACAAAGGATGGCGTTTTGAAACCTGATATTTTTTTTCTAAGCTTTCAACTCTTACGAGTTTCCATGAATAACCTGCAATATCTTCAGTTTCCTTTTCATTATCGCTGTCAAACATCCAGTTTAATGTAAAGGAATTTGCAGCAACAAAACCATAATCGTCCATTAAAGGAGGAATAATTTTCGGAACAGGAGGTGGTGTCAAATCCCGGTAATATGAAATTACAGCAGGCTTTGACCAGTTACCGGCATAGTCAAGTACGCAAACTTTTAAGAAATATTCAGCTTCTTCGTCAGCATCCACATTGATCAAAGTATCCTTTGGAAGACGCTGCATAAATTCAGGGGGATTTTCATCAGGATCTTTTGTCCATATCCAGGAGTAACCGGCAATACCAGAACTATCCTTTGGCAATACAACACGGTATCTGACTTTCTGATCCTTTGAATGTTTTCCTGCTACATAGGACAGCGCATTGATTACAGGTGGTCTTACTGTAGTATCTGATGACAGTCTGTAAATTCTATTATTTGACTGCCAGACAAAACTTAACTGATTCTGAGAATTAGTTATCATTGGATATGCAAAAATTGAACTTACACCAGAACCAGAAATTTTCGCTTCATTCCAAAGCACCCCTTCTTTTTGTGAAAAGAATACTGCTTCAGCACCCTGACGAGTATCAAACCATACAAGACTTATTTTATCGTGAAAGTTGAACAGTACAGGACGAGAAGCATTTCCTGCATTTGTAATTTTTTCAACCTGGGAATTTATTTTACCAGTATTAAAATCAATTTCAGCAAAATAAATACTTGAATTTTCAGATCTGTATGAAGATCGTTCCCAGGCTGCATAATATTTTCCATCTTTATAAAGTAATGTTGGTCGCTGGTTGTGATATGTACTGAACAATTCGCCGTCACTTTGTGGCACAGAACTTTGATCAGTTACAAGTTCTGGATTTGACCAGCTTGCACCATTAGATCTGGAATGTGTTGAATACAATTGATATGAAAGTCGTGAACCAGAGTTTAGCTGAGCCTGAAAGAAAAGCAGCTCACCTTTTTCGCTTGAAACAAGAACAGGCAAAAATGGATTAGAAAGATTTCGTGTGGGTTCAAAATTAGAAAAGCTTGACCATTGAACACCATCACGGCTTCGTGCACTAAGCATTGTAAACTGTTCATCTTTTCCCAAAGAAGTAAAGAGAATAAATTCACCAGACTTAAGTGCATAAATACGCGGAGCTACAACAGGGAGTTCAGTTTTCTGAAAATCTGTCTGTTCAAAACTAACTCCACCATCATTTGATGTATAAACAGAAATCATTGTTGGTTCTGCAAGAACACTTACAACAACCTTTCCGTTTGCATTCATTGCAGCAGAATACATATCAGGTACTGCACCAGAATATGAGAATGGACCTGCAAAACGTCTTCTGTAACGCCAGCCATAATCAGTACCTGTTGAATCTGCCATTTTAAATGCCGCAGAAAGATACACTTCTGATTTACCAGAATCAACTTCTTCCCAGAATATGGCGCATGAATTGTTATTGCTGATTGCCTGTGGGAAGCGACAGTCACCGGTTGTTATCTGTTCAGGATTTTCCCAATAATATTCTTCAGCATATAATTTTCCTGCTGACATAGTTAATACTGCAAGAAATAATGCAAGAGAAAATAGCTTTTTAATAATCCTGATTCTATTCAAAAATCCCACCAAAATTATTTTACTTTACACAAAAATAAATTACAACAATGCTTTAACTTTTTTTTGCAAATCAAGAACCTTAGCAGAACGTCTGTTATTAGGGGTCTGAAGAAGTTGTTCTACAATTGCATAAGCACCTACAATATTATTTTTCTGCAGTTCCTTAATTGCCTGCTGATATTTTGCTTCATCTGCAGAAGACAATACTACACTTGCTCTACCACCAAGAGAAATCTGAACACGGTCCTTCAACAAAATTGCCTGATCATTATTTCCATTAAGACTGATTGCTTCATCAAGCTTTGTAAGTACATTTCTCAACTTCGCCTGATCTGATCCAGCCGAATTGAATATTGCAAGAGCTTCTCTATATAATGCCTGAGATTTTACAAGAGATGTATTATCTACAGGTTTTTGGGCAAGGCCAAGATCAATTTCTACCTGACCGATAAGCTTCTTTAATCCAGGATAATTTGGATTAATCTGGTAAAGGTCAAGAAGATCTGCATATGCCTGTTGTGCACGGGCAGCTACTTTATAGTTTTCTTTAGCAGCATTAACCTTCTGCACAAACATTTGATTAAAGCTGTCTGGATCAATTAGCTGATCAATACGTAATGTTAAAAGAGAAGCTTCCTGATTCAATGGATAAACAAGCTGCACTTCCTGAAGTTTTTTCTTAGCCTGCTCAAGAAGCTCAACACCTTCAGCTTTCTGTCCTTTCTTAATTTTTGCAGAACCAGAATCAAAATACTGATGAGCAATACTCAGCATCTGAGACATTTCAGGATACAGAGGAGCTGTAGGAGGAATTACACGACCAGTCTTCATAGAAAGTGCTGTTTCAACAAGCGCCTGAAGGTTTTTAATTTCTTCATCTTCTTCTGCACCGTTTGTTACTGCCCATCGGCTCTTGGCCTGAGCAAGAAGACTTTCTGCTTTTTCGAAATTACCATTGTAATATTCTGATTTAGCTTTTGTTTTTAACTGACGAACTTCGGCAACAACAAGTTTATTTTCAGCATCATTAATCTGCTGTCCTAAAGAAAGAAGTTTTCTATCAGCTTCCTGACGGATTGAATCAGCTTCCTGATGATCAAAAGATTCCTTATATTTTAATGAACTTAATTCAATATTTTTGCGTGCTGCAGTGTAATCATTTCTTCTGAATGCAGCTACAGCCTGATCATATCTTAATTCGGCTTCATTTAATGCGCGTTGGCTTAAAAGAATTTCCTGTTTACATTTTGCGTTAGTCTGTGTACTTGCAGTTTTAAACGCATTCATTCTATTTACACTGTCAACAACATTCTTCTGTTCCTGTGCAAAAGTTGATTTATCTGCGGAACTTGAAATACTCTGCAATAATGTATCACGACATAAAATGAGAGTTGCAGCATCAGAAGCAAGCTCCTTATCTGTTTTTGCAATTAATTCACTTGCTTCTTTTGGATAATGTCGGCTAAGTAAATCATCTGCTTTTTTGTATTCATCCTGATAATAATTACAGATGTCTGATGCAGCACTTGCAAAATATGATGCAGTCTGTTTCCACTGCAATGAGCTTGCATTCATACAGACATCGTAAATTGTTGTATTTACAGTTGAATAATGATTATCAAGTATTGAATATTCCAATACTTTATCAGAAGCCTTAGCTTCCTTTGCATATTCAGTATACCATTGAGCCTGCAAAAGTTTCTTTGCAGATTCAGCACAACTATCATACTCTTTCGAACAGGCAATCATTTGATTTGCATATGAATCCTTTGAACGAATTCCGTCTACAGGATTTTCAGGTTTCGAGATTGTTTTTAAAATTTCATTTACACTCTGATATTTCCTAACAAGTTCATAGCTCTGGTTTAATGCAGATACAATAGTTCTTGCATACTCTAATGATTTAACATATTCAGGATATGTAAAATCATACTTTTTATCAAAATTAACAAGGTTATACATTGAATTGACATTAATACCAAGATTAGAAAAGTTTGTAATACTTGTAAGTGTATTTACAGGAAATTCATTCTGTCTGATTGTTGCAATATTGGATGAATCGATTGTAATAACTTTACTGTTATTTATAATCGCATACACTTCCGGCTTAACACCTTCAATATAATCTTTAAATTGAGCATCCATTGCACCTATAATTCCAGATTTTTCTGTACTGTCCAACCCAAGTGTAAATCTGAAAATAAAAGGAAGATAAGATGCTTCTGTAAGCTCAGGATCTCTTCTCTGAAGACGATTAAATATATCTCTCAATGAATTAGCTTCGGAATAAACATTATTTCTCAACTTTGCAAGAGCATTCATTTCATTATAAAAGTTGTTATATGCATTATTTGCTTCACGATAGTTTGCCTGACGAATTGCATTTATAAGTGCATTGTAGCTGTTACGCAGACGATCCTGCATATGTGAATATTCACGGCAAAGGGAATTAATTCTATTTACGATCTGTGTAACATTATCAGTAACATTCTTAGGATATTCTTCATAGAATTCCTGACGGTACATGTCAAATCCTTTCTGAATACCACTAACGGCCTGATAATATTCACCTTTATCTGCAGCTTGAACTGAACTGTCAACAATTTTTTTGAACTGAGCACGGTAATAAGTAAACTGAGCAGCGATTTTAGCCTGTCTGATAAATGAAAGCTGTTCTTCAGTTGGATTTTTTTCTACAGTCTCAAGCTTGGCAATAATTTCAAGTTTTTTCTGAGCGTTTTCCGGCTCTTTTTCCATTACATCAATAAGCTGGTTTGCCAGTACAAGATATTGCTGTCTTGCCTTCATGATTTTATCTATTCGTTTCTGAACAAAATCCAGTTCATCAGGATGCTCTGCAAGATAATTGCTTAATTCGATAAGAGCAATTGTATAATCAGTATCAGCAATCATTTCATCAATTTCTTTTAAAGTTTTAACTGACCCATTTTCTGTAGAGACAGTTTTATCTCGGGATACTGCATTTTGAGCAATAACCACATTAACTGAGAAAAGAAATACTGTCAGAATCACAAAAAACTTTTTAATAAATTGATTCCCCTATCTTATATATTTTCGGTAAATAAGATTAATGTTATAAGAAAAAAACACCGAAAATTATACATAACGATAATGAAATAAAACTATCCAGATAACTGGAGATATTAGACTTTTTTATATATATCATATAAAATTATATCAGAAAATTAGATTATGAACAGAAACAGAGCTCCTACATTTTCAGTTTTTCTCTTTTTCGCAATTCTGATGCTTATGCCGGTAAAGGTATATTCACTTGAATATGTAGACGGCTTTTCTCAGCTTTCTGATGCTTTTCAGGGATTTGTAGATCCTAATTCAGGCTCAACATCTTTTCCTTCACTTAATATTCCAGAAGGAGGACGAGCAGAAAGTCTCGGTTCGGCATGTACTGCCCTTGCAGACGACATAAGTTTTTTTGACTACAATGCTGCAGCCAGCTCTATTCTTAAAAATACAGAACTTGCACTTTTTCATAATTCATGGATTTCTGATTCAAATCTTGAAACAATTGCTGCAACCTGGAGGAAAGGTGATCTGGGAATGGGAGCAAAACTAAAATGCTTCTACGTTCCTTTTACAGAATACAACGATTTTGGTGAAAGAATGGCTTCAAGCTACTTCTCCGAAACAACCGGTGTATTTAATATTTCCTACAATTTTTTTAACGGCTATTATTTTAAAGGTCTTGCATTAGGAGCAAATCTTAAGGCAAGCTGGCGAGCAGTTCCTGATTATACCGACAGAACAACTGGAGCTATAATTAAAAACTCAGGTCTTGGTCAAAGCGGTGCCGCTGTAATGATAGATGCCGGAGCACTTTTAAGATTCAATGTTGCAAAAGCTTTTGCAGATAGAGATCCTAATTTAAAAATCGGTTTTGCATTACAGAATATTGGTATTGCCTTTACTGGTTTTGGAACAGCTCAAGGTGTAACAATTGATGATTCCCTTCCAACTGCTGTTTGCCTAGGAATTTCTTATCGGTTTATTAAACCTGTAACAATCTGTGCAGATTTTAGACAACCCATCAATCTTATAGATTTTTCAAGAACAGAAATGTGGGATGCAGGAATCGGCGTTGATGTTCAAATAACCGACATTGTTGAAGTAATGGCCGGCTTCAGACTCAAAGGTGCAAACCCACGTTTCTCTTTGGGAACAGAAATAGAATTAAAGCAATTTACAGTAGACCTGAACTATACCTTTGATTTAACTTCATCATTGAATCCAGTCAATCATTTTTCTGTTGGTGCAAAAGTCAACTTTGGTGATGATGGAAGACATTCAAGAGAATTGCAGGCTGACAGTTACTATGAAGAGGGAATCAAATATTATGCAAATGGTCAGATGGATAAAGCCGTTGAGGCATGGGAACAATGTTTAAAGCTTAACCCTGCCTTCACTCCTGCAAGAAACAGTATAAACCTTGTAAAAAATTCCACAAAACTCTTTGACCGAGTTATTGATATCCAGAGTCTTGACTACTGAAATATCTGTTAGTTAACAAAAAGGCACCCGAAAAAGGATGCCTTTTAATACCTTAATGCTTCTTCGAGAAAATTCTAAAGTTCATCCAAGGAAAAATCGGATGTTCTTTTTCAAGATTACACAACCATTCTGTACTTACAGTATTTGATCCCAATGCATCAAATACAGCTGTAAAAGCAATGATACTGTCCTTAAATGCCTTTTCAGCATATTCAGGATAATCATTTGTTTCAATCATCTTTGCCCATTCAGAACTTAATGCAAGAAGAAGCTCTTTTGACCCAAGATTTAAAAGTCTTACTTTAAGACCTGTATCATCAGGGAATCTTCCGGCAAGGTCAACAATTCTTTCACATGCTTTACGAAGATAACGGATCATCCAGCCGTTTTTACTTGAAAGATAATCTTCTCCATAGCTTTCTGCAGAACCAGAAGCAAAATATGGAGTAATCTTCTGAAGTGAAAATTTATCAAATAAAAGCTCAGAGAAACTTGTAACCCTAATTCCCTCTGAAATAAATTTTCTTACAACGCTTTCAAACCAAACAAGACCTTCATCCCAATTTTTTAACAGCATCTGATCATCGAAAACACATGTCATAGAAACATCTGTATCCTTCAATATTGAAGAAGCAGAATCAAGTTTCTCTTTGTAAGCAGAAACGAAATCTTCTGAATCAAGTTCAATCTGACTTAAAGCATTTTCCTGATTGTAAATGAATTCAGACTTTTTCATATTCTTTGGATTCATGTCAGAATCATTAAAGGAATTATTCCAATAACAGAATCCAGAAGAAGTTCTTGCCTGGCCTTTTTTAATGAATGGTTTTAATTCATCAAGCTCAAGTTCCCATGCAATATCTTTATTTTTGTTTTTGTAAACAGGATTATTAAAATATTCAAGCTTTAATGGATCTGTTGCAAAAAGTGAAAGACAATTGTAACAGCGTGCAGGTGCAAAAATTCCTTTTTCAGGAACAACCTGTCCAAGAAGGAAACTCTGAGAAGGTAAAATTGTATAGTTTACACCATACATTCTTAAAACCTTTTCAATACCAGGAGCATATCCCAGTTCAGGTAAATAAAAACCTTCGGCACTTACTCCAAAATAATGACGAACTGAATATAATCCTGTTTCAACCTGTGCATTTAAAATCTCACTCATATCTGCATAATGAGGCATAAACATATATGTACCACAGGTTGCAAGGATTTCTATAATTCCTTTTTTTGCATAATTGCCAAAATATTTTAAAAGATCTTCTTCATAAACTTCTTTAAAATATCTTTTTGTTTCAAGAATCTTTTCAAGATACTGAACAGCATTTTTATTAATTTCTTTTACATTTTTTGTACGACTAACTTCTTTTTTTCCAAAATCAATAAGGTTATCAAGATAAGCTTCATACTGCCTGATAACTTCTTCATCTGACAACAGAGAACACAATGGCGTTGAAAAAACTACTGCAATTTTAGCATCAAGTTTTTCAGTCTCCATTTTTGAAATCATATTTAAAAATGGAATGTATAGATTCGTAATCTTATCAAAAAGAAGAGAGTTTTCTTTTACATAATCTGAAGCAGTTTCATCTGAATGTCTGATATATGGATGATGAAAATTCACAAGCATTGAAATATTTTTAGTAGCCATTTTTCATCTCCTTAGTCATTAAAAGACTGACGGTAATTATTGTAATGATTCTTCAGAACAGTTTTGATTCCTGAAAGCTCAAGAATAGGTTTAATCTTAAGATTTTCACCAGGATGGAAATTCATAAATTCTTCAGATCCCTGTGGAATTGAAAGACGTGAAGAAACTGCAAGAACAGCATCCATTGAACTGGTTGTATTCTGCATAAGATCAACTCTTACAAACTTTTTTCCACCAGGAATAAGAATATATTGTTCACGGTCTTCAATATTAATTTGAATTTCGAAAGTATCTTCAGGCTTTTCAGCTTCCATGCTGTCAAAAAAAGAAATCTGAAGATAAATCGATATTTTGTTTGATTTTAACTGCTTAAGCTGAACTTCACTGAAATCCCAGTATACAAACAGCGAAACAGGATTACGAAGCATAACATCAATTTTTGTTTCGTTATAACTTTCCGGCAATTCTGTTGCAATTGTATTTACTGCATCATCAGAAACTTTTATTGTTTCCTTGTAATTGGAATTTTCATCTATCTCTTTTGCTACTTCAATAAGCTCTTCTATAATGAACTGACGGTTCAAATTATCTGGAATATCAATACCATATTCATCAGCAAGATCTATAAGCTGAGAAGATGTAAGTGTTTCAAGTGTATTACGTGAAAGATCAATTTGATCTGATTTTTTTTTCATAGAATGAATAATCGTAAAAATCCATATTATTGTCAATAGAAATATAAATTTGAAAATGATTATTCCTTTCTATAAAGAAGATTGTATTTAAAAATTATTTCGATCTGTATTTTTATTGTGTATGAAATTTCAAAATTAACTGACTTTTCATAACAAGGTCAGAATAGATTAATAGTTGTATAAAATCAAGAAAAAATGTAAAATGACATAATTGAAAATTATTTCGCGTATGCGAAGTTTTTATAGGAGAAATCAAATGATCTACACAGCAGAAGTAGAACATATGTGTCCTTTGGCTAAAGGCGCATATCATGGACCAGCTCCAATTCCAGAAGAAGGAAAATGGGTTCAGGTTAAAAAAATTGAAGATGTTTCTGGTTTCACACACGGTATCGGTTGGTGTGCTCCACAGCAGGGTGCTTGTAAACTTTCTTTGAACGTTAAAGACGGTATCATCGAAGAAGCTCTTGTTGAAACAATCGGATGTTCTGGTATGACACACTCAGCAGCTATGGCTTCTGAAATCCTTATCGGAAAAACACTTCTCGAAGCATTGAATACTGACCTTGTATGTGATGCTATTAACACAGCTATGCGCGAACTCTTTATGCAGATCGTTTACGGACGTACACAGTCTGCTTACTCAGAAGGCGGTCTTAAAGTTGGTGCTTCTCTGGAAGACCTGGGAAAGAACTTGCGTTCACAGGTAGGAACAATGTTTGCTACACGCAAAACAGGTCCTCGCTACCTGGAAATGACAGAAGGATATGTTGAAACATGTGCTGTTGATAAAGACGGACAGATTATTGGTTACAACTGTATCAACTTCGGTAAATTGATGGATGCTCTTAAAGCTGGAAAACCTGCTGAAGAAGCTATCGCTGGTGCACGCACACACTATGGTCGTGTAACTGAAGATCAGGGTATGGTAAAACTTATCGACCCACGTAAAGAATAGGACTTGGAGGAATATAGAAATGGCATTATTTGAAGATTACGCTGGACGTATCCCACAGGTTAACAAAGCACTTAAAGAATACGGTTTCGCTGAAGGCGAAGAAGGATTGAACGCAGCTCGCAAGCTTTGCCAGGACCGCGGTTTTGATCCATATGAAATCTGTCAGTCAACACAGCAGATTTGTTTTGAAGATGCAAAATGGGCTTATGTATTAGGTTCTGCAATTGCTATTAAAGAAGCTGAAAAAACTGGTGAC
>JAHAZA010000018.1 GCA_018385415.1 Treponema sp.
CAGCACTCTGGTACTCACATGGATTCAACATGATCGAAGAAGGAATGCAGGTTCGCAAGGACATCACAGTTGTAATGTGTGCTCCTAAGGGACCAGGTACAGAAGTATGGCACGAATTCCAGCGGGGATTTGGTGTTCCAGACTTAATTGCCGTTCACCCAGAAAATGACCCAGAAGGAAAAGGATGGGCAATTGCTAAAGCTCTGGCTGTAGGTATGGGTGGTTCAAAAGCTGGTGTTCTTGAATCAGATTTCGTTGCAGAAGTAAAATCAGACCTTATGGGCGAACAGACAATCCTCTGTGGTATGCTTCAGGCTGGTACAATCGTATGTTACGACAAAATGGTTGCTGACGGAATGGATCCAAAATGGGTTACAAAATTCCTTATGCACGGATGGAACGTAATTACTGAAGCCCTTAAATGGGGTGGTATTACAGGAATGATGGACCGTCTTTCTAACCCTGCAAAAATCAAAGCTAACCAGCTTTCTAAAGATATCAAATCATTGCTTGCTCCACTTTACCAGAAACACATGGACGACATCATTTCTGGAGAGTTCTCTTCAACAATGATGAAAGACTGGGCAAACAAAGATGCTAACCTTCTTGCATGGCGCGAAGAAACAGGTAAGCTTCCATTCGAAACAATGGAAGAATCTTCTGACGAAATCACAGAACAGGAATACTTTGACAAAGGTATCATCATGGTGGCTATGGTTAAAGCTGGATGTGAACTTGCATTCGAAACAATGGTTGATGCAGGTATTAAAGAAGAATCAGCTTACTATGAATCACTCCATGAAGTTCCACTTATCGCAAACCTTATCGACCGCAAACGCTTGTACGAAATGAACAAAGTAATTTCTGATACAGCAGAATATGGTTGTTACCTTTTTGCTCGTGTTGCAGCTCCAATGATGGCAAAGGATCTTATGCCAAAAGTTACAACAGAAGTTATCGGTAAAGGCTTGAACGTAAAAGACAACAGTGTTTCAAATGCTGAATTGGTAGAAGTTAACGCAGAAATCCGTAACCATCCAATTGAAGTTGTAGGTCGCAAACTCCGCGCTTACATGACAGCTATGAAGCCTATCATTAAATAATATAGGGGAGTTCCCCTATAACCCCCGGGTGGGGGCTTCCGCAGCCCCCTAGCCCCCTGGCGTTCTGGGAGGGAGAGAAACCGCTACTTTCGAAGCGTGGTTTCTCTCCCTCCCAGACCCTCCCTCTTTTCCTGCACGACCAGAGATTCTCTCTGGACTCTTTGTAAATCCGTAATTTGGTTTATTTTTTTTGAAGGTATTTGATGGCTTGCGCTTCGCGTATGTTGGTAGTGGACTGCCTGTTGGTATTAGACGGCCTGCGGCTCGCGTATGTTGGTAGTGGAATGCCTGTCGGTATTAGACGGCCTGCGGCTCGCGTATTTTTGTAAAAATCGGTACAGATTTTCTTTTAAACTTATACACTATTTTCATAAATACACAAAATCGTTAAAATAAACTCATAGTTCATTACTAAAAGGAGATGAAAAAAATGAAAAAATTTATTATGGCTATGGCAGCTGCATTGATGGTATTCTCATTCACATCATGTGGTTCAAAAAAAGCTGACGGAAAAGTTTGGATCATCGCAACAGACACTGTATTCAGACCATTTGAATACACAAACGAAAAAAATGAATTCGTTGGAATCGATGTTGATATTCTTGCTGCAGTTGCTGAAGATCAGGGATTCAAATATGACCTCCAGTCACTTGGTTGGGATGCTGGTGTAGCTGCTGTTCAGGTTGGACAGGCTGATGCTCTTATTGCTGGTGCTACAATCAAGCAGTCACGTATTGATTCAGGTTGGATTTTCTCTGACGGTTACTACCTTGCAACACAGACATTTGTAGTTGCTGCTGACAGTTCAATTTCAAAATTTGAAGACCTCAAAGGAAAGAACGTTGCAGTTAAGAATGGTACAGCTGGTGCTGACTTTGCTAACTCTCTCAAAGACAAATATGGATTTACAGTAACTGTATTCGAAGATTCTCCTACAATGTATCAGGATGTAATCCTCGGAAACTCAGCTGCTTGTTGTGAAGACACTCCTATCATGGCTGACAATATTAAATCTGCTGGACTTGCACTTAAGATTCCTGCTGGAATGGAAAGTGAAGGTGCACCATACGGATTTGCTATTATGAACGAAGATCGCAGAGAACTTCTTGATATGTTCAACAAAGGTCTTGAAAACATTCGTGCTAACGGAAAATATCAGGCTATTCTTGATAAATACTTGAAATAGTCACAGTTTTTTCAGTAAAAGGAATTTCTGGTCACCAAAAATTCCTTTTAAAATAATCCACGTTTAAGGCTTTTGTCCTTGCGTGGATTTTTTTTTTCATTTAAAATAGTAATAATCACAAAATTATGTGCACGGAGAACAACCAATGATAGCTCTTCTGAAAACCTATTCGCTTATGCTGATAAAGTCGTTGGGAAACACAATGCTTCTGACTTTATGGGCATTGCTGTTTGCAATGGTAATCGGTTTAATTTTTGCTTTATGTAATGTTAGTAAATTAAAATTTTTGAATGTGATAGGAACTGTATATGTAGATGCTATTCGTGGTGTTCCGCTGATCGTTCTGGCATTTTTTATTTATTTTGGGGTGCCACAGGCTATTAAAATGTTGGGTGTAACAGGATTTAAGCTTCCTGCTTTACAGGCTGGAACTATTGCTCTTGCAATGAACTGTGGTGCTTACATGGCTGAAATTATTCGTGGTGGTATTCAGAGTATAGATAAAGGTCAGATGGAAGCTGCCCGAAGCCTTGGCCTTACTTATGGGACAAGTATGAAATGTGTAATTCTTCCACAGGCTTTCAGAGTAATGATTCCATCAATCATCAACCAGTTCATTATTACATTAAAAGATACATCAATTCTTGCTGTTATTGGTTATCCTGAACTTACGAATATGGGTAAGACAATTTCCGGGAATACCTTTAAGAGTCTCGAGACTTGGGCAATTGTTGGTATCATGTATATGATTGTTATCATTACATTGAGTCGTGTAGCAAAAGTAATTGAAAGAAAAATCAAGATTGAAAACAGAGCGTAAAATATGAAAACAACAGAATCTACAAAAACAACAGAAAAAAATACACCAGCAAATGAAACAAAGGTAAATGCTGAAACAAAAGATAAAGATACATCTGTAAAAATCAGTGTAAAGAATCTTAAAAAAACTTTCGGTAAGCTTCAGGTTTTAAAAGATATTAATATTGATATTCACGAAGGCGAAGTAGTTGTTGTTATTGGTCCATCAGGAAGCGGTAAATCAACATTCCTTCGCTGTTTGAATAAGCTTGAACAGTCTAATGGCGGAAGCATTATTGTTAATGGCGAAGATATTAATGATAAAAAGGTTAATATCAATAAGGTTCGTGAAAATGTTGGAATGGTGTTCCAGCACTTCAATCTTTTTCCTAACCTTTCTGTTATTGATAATATAATGCTTGCTCCTGTGAAACTTAAGAAGATGTCAAAAGCAGAAGCAAAAGAAACAGGTATGAAGCTTCTTGCCCGTGTAGGTCTTGATTCAAAGGCTGATGCTTATCCACAGCAGCTTTCTGGTGGACAGAAGCAGCGTGTTGCTATTGCCCGCGCACTTGCAATGAATCCTTCAATCATGCTTTTTGATGAACCAACATCTGCATTGGACCCAGAAATGGTAGGTGAAGTTCTTGCTGTAATGAAAGAACTTGCAAAGGCTGGTATGACAATGGTTGTTGTAACTCACGAAATGGGCTTTGCCCGTGAGGTTGCAGATCGTGTCATCTTTATGGATGGCGGTTATATCATTGAAGAAGGAACTCCGGACGAAGTTCTTAAAAATCCAAAACAGGAACGCACAATCAACTTCCTTAATAAAGTTCTTTAATTTTTAACAGGAGGGACAGTATGAAAAAGATTATTACAATCAGCCGTGAGTTTGGTTCTGCAGGTGGAACTATCGGAAAATCTGTCGCTAATAAACTTGGTTTTGAATACTACGACAAGGAACTTATTGTTCAGGCAGCTCGTGATGCTCATATAACAATTGAGGATTTAGCAAAGCTTGATGAAAAAGCACCTGTCATTTTTGGTTTTACTCAGAGCCTTTTTGATTTGTACAATTCTCCTGTTGAAGAACGTTTTTATGAAGCTCAGGTTGCAATCATAAAAAAAATTGCCGAAAAAGGAAACTGTGTAATTGTAGGTCGTAATGCAGACAGTATTCTTAGTGCTTATGATGACACTCTTCATGTATTTATTCATGGTGACAAAAAATGGCGTGTTGAATATTTGAAAAATGATAAGCTAAAAGATATGTCAGTTGAAAAAATTGAAAGTCACATGTCTAACATTGATAAAGCACGCAGAAAATTCTGTGCCTACTATACAAAAAAAGAATTTGGTGCAGCATCCGGTTATGATTTAACTTTAAGTTCTTCATCACTTGGTATTGAAAAGTGCATAGATTTGATTCTTCAGGCAGCCCGCTAGATGTTAAATACACTGATCATTCAACCTCCACTTGTTCAGCTTAATACACCTTATCCAAGTGGAGCTTATCTTCTTGATTTTTTTAATTCACTTTATGAAGAAAAAAATGTAAAAGGTAGAGTTGAATGGTTTGATTTAAGCAATTCTTTCTTTCATAAGATTTTTTGTAAACACGGAATTGCTCACATTTTTAATTCTACTTTTGAAAAAGCATTAAAGCTTTCGTCACAATATGAATCTCAGGGAGATGATAATACAGCTTTTCATCTTCGTCGTTTTATTTCTCAAAAGGAATTTTGGATAAACTGGATTGATGAAATTATTGCAATTGTCTGTTCTTCAAATTCAAAAATTAGTGGCAGAGAATTTGCTCATGAGTTTATCAGAAGTGCACATGTTCCTCGTGGAATGCGGGTTGAAAATTTTCTTTCTAATCTTAACCGTGATGTTTCTACAGATGATGCCCAGATTCTTTCAAGTCTTGCATTGGCAGATCTTGCTGATTATATCACAATGGTTTACGATCAAAACTTCGCACTCATTCGCTATGCAGAACATCTTGCAACAAGTACCGCAGAGTTTTCAGAAACAATAGAAGGTCTAAAAGCTCCATCATTGAATGATTTTTATAAACCTTTGTTGTTAGAGAAAATTGCTTCATATAAAAATGAACCTACATTATATTGTATCTCGGTTCCATTCCCGGGGTGTTTTGAAAGTGCCCTGTTCAGTGCAGACCTTATCCGTAAAGAATGCGGCGATAATGCCATAATTATTTTTGGTGGCGGTTATGTTAACACTGAGCTTAGAGAAATTTCTGAAAAAGGAATTTTTGATTACTGTCATATTTTAAGTTATGACAAAGGATATGGAAGCTACATTCGTCTTTTTGATGAATTTATAAACGCCGCTTGTGGTATTGAAGATGAGAAACAGTGTTTTAATCTGAAAGAAGCTTTTGAAAATATTTTTGATTCAAGAAGGTTTTATAATTTTTCATATCTTAAAAATGGTTCAGTAATAATTCCCTTAGAAAAAGAAAATGAAGAATATAAAGTTCTTTACAAAAAAGAGCATGAATATATCAGAAAAATAACACCTGATTATTCTCACATTGATTTTACTAAATATCCTCGTCTTGCAGATGATACAAATCCAATGCATAGAATCTGGAATGATGGTGCATGGCTTAAAGCGTATATAGCACACGGATGTTACTGGCATCGTTGTGCCTTCTGTGACACAACTTTAGATTATGTAAAAGATTATTGCCTTACAGATATTAATTCGTTGTATGACAGTCTTTGTGTTCAAGCTGAAAAAACAGGTGTTCACGGAATTCATTTTGTTGATGAAGCTTGTCCACCAGTTGCACTGCAGAATTTTGCATTAAAAAATATGGCAGTAAAAAGCAGCAATAAAATTCCTTTGACTTACTGGGGAAACATCAGATTTGAAAAAACTTTTGATCGTGATCTTGCAGATCTTCTAAGTGCTGGTGGTCTTACTGCAGTGTCTGCAGGAATTGAAATTGCAACAGGTAATGGATTAAGTGCTGTTAATAAAGGCACTGATATGGAAAATATCGTTAACGCCTGCTGTGCTTTTAAAGAAGCAGGAATACTGATTCATTCATATATGATTTTCGGTTTCTGGAGTCAGAGTGTACAGGATCTTATTGATTCTATGGAAACATTGCGTCAGCTTTTTGAGGCTGGGCTTTTAGACAGTGCCTTTTGGCATAAATTTACTTTAACTTTACATTCAACTGTTTATGAAGAATATAAAAAAGGAAAGTATCCGGAACTAAAAATTCTTCCTCAGAAAAAAACTCAATTTGCAAAGAATGATCTTCACTTTGAAGGGGAAGAAAAATCTGAAAAATTTTCTGCGCCTTTGAATGCAGCACTGGAGCTCTGGATGCATGGTGAAAAGCTTTCAAAGCCTGTGGAAAGTTACTTTCCTTTTAAGATGCCAAAGCCTTCGATTGCAAAAGATTATATTGCATCTCTTATTGCAAAATATGAAGAAAATCGTGACAGAAAATTTCATAAAATTCCTGAGCAAGGTTCTAAGGAAAAACTTGTCTGGCTTGGTGGCGTTCCCTTACTGCTTGATTCTTCAGATAAAAGCAAAATGCAGATTTGCTGGTCGTATATGGGTGAACTTTTATATGCAGATATTGAAAAATCAAAGGTCCATGAAGTTGCTAATGTATTAGAAACAATTTCTGCAAAAAATTACGACTCTTTTGATAAAGATAAGTTCAGTGCAGAAAGAATATATTCTGTATTGGGAAAAAAACTGTATAAGGAACTTAGAGGAAAAGGTCTCTGTTCTTTAATCTGATTTTTGCTCTGATAAGTAAATGATCCTGTTATACTACATTATGACAACAATAGTGATATTGTCATAACTAAAATTTTTTTAATATTTTTTGCAACCTTTCTTATGCAAACTAGTCTAATTATTAGAACCGCATAAAGGAGGTTTTTTTATGAAAAATAGTATTAATACAATTCCAGAAGCACTTTCTAACGCTTATCTTAAACGTGCTTCAAAAACAGCAATGATTCTTAACAATGGTAACAAAATTACATACAACGATATGATGTGGGACATTTCAATGACCTGCAGTATCCTTAAGGATAACGGAATCAAAAAGGACAGCAAGGTTGCCCTGTTCATGGATAAAACACCACAGTGTGTTGAAACCTTCCTTGCTATAATTAAAACAGGAGCAGTAGTGTTACTTCTAGATTATTCTTATTCAGAAAATCAGATTGCAGAAATTATTGCTTCAGAAAATCCTGATCTGATTTTTGTAAAAGACAGTAAGCTTGATTTGATTTCAAAAGGATCTGCAACAGTTCTTGGTATTGAAGATAATCGTCTTCTTAGAAAAGTAGATTCTGATGTTTCAAGATCAGTTACAAATCTTGCAAAAATTAATGGTAATGATAATGCCATCGTAACATTTACAGTTACTGATAACGATTTGCTTGAAAGAAATTGTCTGACACATGAAGCATTCGTTAAACTTACAACAGGGGTAAAGAAAACTTCAAATCCAATGGATTCTCTTGTTAGTGCACTTAAAGCTACTGTTGCTCCATTGTTAAAAGGTGCTGCTGTAAAAGCCTCAGTTTAGTTTATTAATCCGAAAGGATTGTAAAATAGGTGTCTGCCACGAAAACGGATGTTATCTGATTTCGTGGCTTTTTTATGCTAAGAGGAATTTTCCTATCTATTGAAAATTCCTAATTTTTAATTCATAATTCTAAAAACTTTAATTTTTAAGAGGTCTACAATGGCTAACGATAGAACAGTCGAAATCTTGGATTCAACATTGCGTGATGGTGCTCAGGGCGAAGGCATCAGTTTTTCTATTCAGGACAAGATTCATATTGTAGAAGCTCTTGATGAACTTGGCGTAAAATATATTGAAGCTGGAAATCCAGGCTCAAATCCTAAAGATATGGAATTCTTTCAGCAGGTGAAAAAACTTAATCTTAAAAATGCTGAACTTTGTGCATTCGGTTCTACAAGGCGCAAAGGAATGTCTTGTATTGAAGATACAAATCTTCAAAGTCTTCTTGCTGCTGAAACAAAAAATGTTGTTTTCTTCGGAAAGTCGTGGGATTTTCAGGTAACAGAAATTATTAAAACAACACTTGAAGAAAATCTTGAAATGATTCGTGATACTGCAGAGTTCCTTACTAAAAACGGACGAAATGTTATTTATGATGCTGAACATTTTTTCAGTGCATATCAGAGCAATAAAGAATATGCTCTCAAGACTTTGCAGGCTGCTGTTGATGGTGGTGCTTCAGTTTTGTGTTTGTGCGAAACAAAGGGTGGTTGTGTATTAAATGAATGCTACGAAGCAACAAAGGCTGTTTACGAAGCATTTGGTGATAAAGTAAAAATCGGTATTCATACACATAATGACTCAGGTCTTGCAGTTGCAAATACATTGATGGCAGTTGATGCAGGTGCCCGTCATGTTCAGGGATGTTTCTTAGGAATTGGCGAAAGAACAGGAAACGCAAACTTAAGTACAATTATCCCAAATCTTCAGCTTAAAATGAACTACAAATGTATCCCTGAGGAAAATCTTAAAATGCTTACAGGCACTGCAGTAAAGATGGGTGAAATTGCAAATCTTCACCTTGATCCTGGAATGCCTTATGTCGGCACAAATGCTTTTGCACATAAGGCAGGAATGCACATCGATGCAGTTTTAAAAAATCCAAAGGCTTACGAGCATGTTGATCCAGAAGCAGTTGGCAATGAACGCGTATTCTTAATGAGTGAAGTTGCAGGTCGCAGTACACTTATTGAAAAGCTTAAGAAATTTGATCCTAATATTTCGAAGGATGATCCAGTTGTTTCAGATATCATGGCAAAAGTTAAGCAGATGGAATTTGAAGGCTATCAGTTTGAAGGTGCAGAAGGCAGCTTTGAGCTGATGGTTAGAAAAACAATGGGTAAGTACCAGCCATTCTTTAACCTTCATTATTATCAGGTTAATTCAGTTAATCCTCGTCCTGAAGAAGGTGTCTGTGCTTGTGCTCAGGTCAAGGTTGAAGTTGATGGAAAAATTGAAGTTACTGCAGGTGAAGGTTCAGGTCCTGTAAACGCTTTGGATATTGCTCTTCGTCGCGGTCTTGAAAAATTCTATCCATCTCTTGGACAGTTCAGACTTACAGACTATAAAGTTCGTGTACTTGATGGAAAGAGTGCAACAGCATCCCGTGTTCGCGTATTGATTGAAAGCTCTGATGGTGATGACAGCTGGACAACTGTTGGTGTTTCAAACGACCTTGTTGAAGCTTCGTGGCTTGCACTTGTGGATTCATTTGAATATAAACTGATTAAAGATATTGAAAAGAAATTCAAGAAGATTATCTAATTAAAGGAGTCTGATGTGGCAGCAAGTCCGGCTATCATAAAAGTAAAGAATCTCAGAAAATCTTTTGGCTCAATAGAAGTTTTAAAAGGAATTTCTTTTTCCGTAAAAAAAGGACAAGTCCTTGGAATTATTGGACCAAGTGGATCGGGAAAATCTACAATTCTCCGTTGTGTTACTCAGCTTGAAACTGTAACTGACGGATCAATTAATATTTGTGGTAAAGCTCTTGTTGTTGACGGTAAATATTCATCTAAAGATGTTCTTCGAAGTATTCTTCTTGATATTGGACTTGTATTTCAGAACTTTAATCTATTCCCTCATTACACTGTTCTTGAAAATGTTGTAAAACCTCAGATGAGTGTATTGAAAAAATCTAAAGCTGAAGCTGTAAAAACTGCAAGAGAGTTTCTCGCAAAGATGAACCTTTCTGAAAAAGAAAATAATTATCCTTGCGAGCTTTCAGGTGGTCAGCAGCAGCGTGTTTCAATTGCAAGAGCTTTGGCATTAAAACCTCAGGTATTATTCTTTGATGAACCAACATCTGCCCTTGATCCAGAACTTACAGGCGAAATCCTTGAAGTAATCAAAGGCCTTGCAAAAGAAAAAATGACAATGGTTGTCGTAACACATGAAATGTCTTTTGCTCGTGATCTTTGTGATACAGTTATCTTCATGGATGGCGGCGTTATTGTAGAGCAGGGGGAACCAAAAGACGTAATCAGTCATCCAAAAGAACAGAGAACAAAAGATTTCTTGAAACGTTTTTCAAAAAGATTTTCTAAAAAAACATCTTCTAAATCTTTCGAAAAATAAAATGAAAAAAGTTTTTCTTATTGCAGCATATGCTCACAATCATGTAATCGGTTCTAACGGATCTATTCCCTGGAATATTCCTGGTGAACAGTCTCGATTCCGAAAGCTAACAACAGGTAATGTTGTTATAATGGGAAGAAAAACATTTGATGAAATTTTTCAAAAGCTAAAAAAGCCTCTCCCTGGTAGAATAAATATTATAATTTCAAAAACAAAAACTTATTCTGATATTGATTGTTATACTTTTTCAACATTAAAGGAGGCTGTTGATTTTTCAATAAAGGAATTTCCGGAAAAGAACATTTTTATAAGTGGTGGAGAATCTTTGTATAAAGAAGGAATTTCTCTTGCTGAAAAATTATTCCTTACAGAAATTGATTTGGATGTAGAAGGAGATGTGTTCTTTCCTAAGTTTTGCGAGAACGATTATGAAAAAATTATTGAAGAAGAATTTACTAAACCTGTTTCATATAGGTATTTGACTTACACAAGGTTAAGTTAATATTCATATGAATTAGGCTGTTTCTTTTCTTTAATAGTGTTATAAGCTTCTATATCTTTTACTTTAGATTTTTCTTTTTCCAGTAAATGGAATACTGAATTCTTTCCGGTAAAGTGACCGATTCCAGCAAAAATGAAAGTTACTCCACCATCATCAAGGATCTGTTCGAATTTTTTTGCCCATTTTTCATTTCTATCGTCAAGCATTGTTTTGTAATAATCTTTGTATACAGATTGTCTTTCAATTTCTTTTTTCATTTGAGTGTAATAAACTTCTGTAAATATATTTTCATCAAAGGATTTGTATGCTTCATATAATTTTTCTAAGTCATCAACTGTGTTATTTGTATCGTTAATAGAATTAAGGGCATCTTTTAACATCGCAATTTGAGTTTCCCGTGTTCCGTAACTTAATATGTTAAGTTGATTTTTCAAAGAATCCAGACCTAGCATTTCGATGTCTTCTTCTTTTGCTTTGTTTATAAAGAAAACATCGTAAGAATATTCTGCAGAGATTGAACTTTCCTTATATGAAGAACTTGTAGTAGCAGATAATAAAATCCATGGTTCAAATTTTTTAAAATTCATATAATTGGAACCTGTGATTTCTTTTAGTATTTTGATTTCATCTTCAGTTAATTCAGTTTCAATATCAAAACCGTCATTTATTACATATTTCAAAATATGATTTGTAAATTGTGCTGTGTAGTTTTTCCAGTCTTTGGATGAAATTTCTCCATATACTTTGTCTGAATCATTCCATGCATCAAGAATAAATTGTGGTACAGGATAAATAGTACTGTCTGCAAGATGAATTGTTCCTAATACATATATGCGGCTTGGATCCCCCTGTGAATCAGTAGAGTCAATTGTCCAGAACATGGCTCCATCATGCTTTGTAATGTTATATTCTTTTGAAAAAATTGAAGAAAGTGCTATAAGTGTAAATACAATTTGAATAACTATTTTTTTTATGAAATTCTTTTTCAAGTAAAACTCCTGGATTTTATCAATAGTTTACAGTAAATGTTTTTTCTTCTGTTAATGTAAGGATATCAATCAAAGGGATTGAAAAAGCTTCAGGTATTTTTTTTGCTCTGGAATTTTTCAGAAAAATTTTGATTGATCCTGAAGTGATTTCCTCTGCGATTTCATTTCCATACAAAGAAGCTACAAGTTCTATGTATTCTTCTTTTGACATTAATTCTCCAGTAAAACATGGAGCCATAAGAAGATCTGCATACTTTTGGATTACATTGTTCTGGTTTGTAATCAGATTCTGAAGAATTTCTGGTGATAAAGTAATCTTCATCTGTGTTGCAAGGTCTTCATTATTTCTAATAATTTTTATAAAGTCAAATTTGTTATCAGAGCTTTTAAAGTTTATATTGAGTGTTTCTTCTGCGTTATTTGTTTTTGATAGAGTTGCACGGTTTTCTGTTAACCCCATCTGAAACAAGGCTCGTTCAATTTCTAAGGTGTCAAACATTGTGGAATTTACGTTGTTATTGTTATTTGAAGCATTCGAATTATCAAATGATGAAATAAGTTCGTTGGTTGCTTTACCAGCTGTTGTACTAAAATTGTATGAAAGCTGATTGTTTTCTAATGC
Source organism: Treponema sp. (assembly GCA_018385415.1). Lineage (GTDB taxonomy): Bacteria > Spirochaetota > Spirochaetia > Treponematales > Treponemataceae > Treponema_D. The sequence continues at coordinate 12,378 of JAHAZA010000018.1, forward strand.
AGTGACATTGATTGAAACTGGACATCCTGTAAAGAATAAAATAGAAAGTATAATAGATGTATATGATATTATTTTAAATATAAATACATTTTTTTTCATTTAAATTTCTTCCTTCTCTATTTTAAAACATTTTTCATAGGAAGAGTTACACGAAGGCCTGTAGAGAATGTAATTCCCGAAGTTAAAGAAGTTCCAAAATCTAATTGGCTTCCGTTATTAACTCCAAAAATCGTATATACAATATCCTGAACTAAAGAAACAGATACTGATCCAATTGGAATAGAAGGTGTGTTTAGTGAAATTCCAATTACACCAGAGATAAATGTGTTGTCAATCTGAATGTCTGAACCAGGAAGCATGACATTGCCAAAAGTCATTGCAGGTCCTCCATAAAGATTGATGTACTCGTTGAATCTTAAACTAAGATAAAAAGGAATCATGAAAACTTTTGATCCATCATTCCATCTTAAACCAGTTCCAAGTCCTGGTTGAATTTGATTTTTATTGTAGTAGACAAAAGTGTTGTAAGTTATACCGCGATAGTTAGGTCCAAAGCTGTATTGTGACCATAAACTCCAGTCGCATAGAAGAATACCATCAAATGTCAGATCTGAAACGAATGACGATTTCGAGGACGATGATGAAGAGGATGGTGCATCCGAAGAGGATGAGTATTGATATGAGGATGAATCTTGCTCCTCGTTCTTCTGAGGTTGTGGTTCCTCTTGTGTTAATTTTTTTTTTGCAGAGGTTAATGGTTTTCCAACTGCTGCGTAACAGTTTTTGTAATATTTTTCGGAAAGAGATGAAACGATTACGCCTGTATTTGAACCATCACTTGCAGCGTGAATAAATTGTTTACGTCCGATGTAAATTCCTACATGAGAAATAGAACCGTCTCCTGTTGTTTTAAAAAATACAAGATCTCCTTCTTCAATTTCTTCAAGAGGAACAATTTTTACAGCCGCATACATTGCTTTTGCTGAACGAGGAAGTTGAATTCCTGCAGCATCCTGAAATACTGAGAGAATTAAACCTGAACAGTCAAAAGTATCAGGTCCTGTTGTTCCAGTTTTGTATGGACAGCCAATGTATGTTTTTACTTTTGCAACAACAGCAGTTCTGATTTCTTTTGCTTCTTCTGTTGTGTATTCCCTTGCAAAAGCAGAAGTGAATGTTAATAACAGAATTGAAATTATAAAAAATATTTTTCTTTTCATACTTTATAAATATCGGAATATTGTTTAAGGTTATAAAGAATTTAATTAAATAATATAAGAAAGTTATTATTTGAATTTTAAAAAAATTTTTTGTCAATTTTAAATTTTAGTGTTAAAATTAATTAAGGAACTGAAAATTCTTGCAGTTTTAAAATTGAAACACATAACTATAGGACGATAAAATGAAACCTATTCGTAGTGAAGTTTCATGGAAGTTTCTTGATGACTTCCGTGGAAAAGCTTTTAATGCTGAATGGCCTACAATGCCACAGATGTTTCACATCACACAGATGCGTTTTCCTGATAGACCTTGTTTTGTTGATTTTGAAGGAACAGGTGGGTCAAAGAATACTGTGTCATACACACAGGCTTGGAAAAATATTTCACAACTTGCAAACTGGATGGCAGTTAACGGTGTAAAAAAAGGTGACCGAGTTGCTGTATCTGGTAAAAACTCTCCAGAGTGGGCAACTGTTTATTTTGCAGCAATGTATGCTGGTGCTGTTGCAGTTCCTATTGATTGTGCTTTGCATGATAGTGAAGTAGATAATCTTTTAAAAACTGCAAAGCCAGTTATGTTCTTTGTTGATGACGATAAGTTTGAATATTTCTCAAAGAACAAACAGGGAATTAAGATTTATTCCCTTTCTTCTTCAAATGAAAAGCTTTATGCATATAACCTGAAATCAGATAAACAGGTTGCACTTCCTGCTGTAGATATAAAAGATACTGCAGCAATTCTTTTTACTTCAGGAACAACAGGTACACCTAAAGGTGTAATGCTTAGTCATGAAAATCTTGTATGCGATGCATTTATTGCCCAGATGAATCTTTACATTTATGAGACTGATGTTTTTTATGCATTACTTCCAATTCATCATGCTTATACTATGCAGGCAGCTTTGATTTGTCCTCTTTCATGTGGTGCGTCTATCGTATTCGGAAAGAGCATGGCTGTTACTAGATTAATGAAAGAATTAAAAGAAGGTGGAATAACTGTAATGCTTGGTGTTCCACTTTTGTACAACAAGTTGTATTATGGTATATTAAAGGGTGTTGAAGCTAAAGGCGCTGCTACAAAGACTATAGTTAATATGCTTATGGGACTTTGTTACGGAGTAAAGAAAGTTACAAGAAAAAATCTTGGACGCGTATTGCTTAAGTCAATTCTTGAAGCTGCAAATCTTACAACTCTTCGTGTTGCAATTTGTGGTGGTGGTCCATTGGCATCAAGTGTATTCAAAGCATATAATGCATTAGGAATTGACTTTATTCAGGGATATGGTTTAACAGAAACTTCACCTATTATTGCACTTAATCCAAAGGAACACTTTAAAATTGAAAGTGTAGGTATGGATTTTAAGCCATACGAAGAAATTAAAATCATAGATCAGAATGAAGAAGGTATCGGTGAAATTGTTGTTAAAGGACCAATGGTAATGCAAGGTTACTACAACATGCCGGAAGAAACTAAAAAGGTCTTTACAGAAGATGGTTTCTTTAAGACTGGTGATTTAGGTTGGATGGACGACGAGCACTATATTATGCTGTCTGGTCGTGCTAAAAATATCATTGTTACTGATGGTGGAAAAAACGTTTATCCTGAAGAGATTGAGGATTCATTCCAGCTTTACTACGATGTAGAACAGATTATGGTCAGAGGTTATATTACTGATGTTGAGCATAAGTCTGAAGGAATTGAAGCATTGATCTATCCTGCTGATGATTTATTGGCAAGAATTGGAGTTAAACGCGAAAATTCAGAAAATAATGAAAAAGTCTATGAAGAAATTAAGGCAATTGTCGATAAAGTAAATAAGACATTACAGCCTTATGCCCGTATTTCTAAAATTATAGTTTTGGAAAAGGCTCTTGAAATGACTACAACTCGAAAAATTAAGCGTAATGTAAATGTTGCGCCAAAAGGGGAAGAAAAAATGGCAGAAACAAAAACAACAGCAAAAAAAGCAGCTCCTGCAAAGAAAACCACAGCTACAAAGAAACCAGCTGCAAAGAAAGAAACAACAGCTAAAAAAGCTGCTCCAGCAAAGAAAGCAACAACAGCTAAAAAAGCTGCTCCAGCTAAGAAAGCAACAACAGCTAAGAAAGCTGCTCCAGCAAAAAAAGCAACAACAGCTAAGAAAGCTGCTCCAGCTAAAAAGGCTACAGCTGCAAAGAAAGCTGCTCCAGCTAAAAAGGCTACAGCTGAAAAGAAACCAGCTGCAAAAAAAGCTCCTGCTGCTAAAAAGCCAGCTGCAAAGAAAACTCCAGCAAAGAAATAATTTAATTATCGCTTGATTGGTGAAGAAGACTGCTTGAAAAAGCAGTCTTTTTTTTTATAAAATATATACATATTTTTTTGAGAGGTTAAAATATGAAAAAAACAGCAATAGCTTTATTATTTACTTTTATTATTGCATCAGCAGGATTTACACAGGTACTTAAAACTAAAGGTGTAGAAAATACTCTTTGGACCGGTATGGGAGTTCCAACAGGAACACCAAATTCTTCAGAAAGAGATTCTTTCAGATGGTATGGCTTTATCGATACTATTCAGGTACGTGCTGATATCAGTAAATTTACAATTGATGGTATGCTGGCATGGGGTGCTTTGACATCATGGGACCATAACGAAATCAGTGACTTCACATTTGTTAATACTGCAGCTAAACCTATTGATTTTATGCATCAGCATGATGCTAATGGACGCCGTTCAAGTGCATATAATAAGGGTGATGACTCACATGGTAATGATTCCTATTACCTCAACTTTATTTTCCATCCATTGACAGGACTTGATTTTGGTATGGGAACTCGTCTTGAATGGAGTGTTGGTCCTAATCCAACTTATGGTGGAAATACCTGGGAATTTACAAGTCATGTTCATCAGGGAGATCTCCGCGAAGGAATTCCTGGTTCTGTTCCAGTTGCTGGTTTTGTAAAATATTCAAATACATACGCACAGAAAGCTCTTGCAGTTCGTTATAAGCATAATGATTTATTCCAGGTTGGAGCTTCAATTCCTAGTGGATTTACAACTCATGCTCCTGCTGTAAATATTGCTGCAGAAGTAACTCCAATTGATCTTCTTTCTGTAGCTTTTGCTTATGAAGGACTTTTTGTAGGAGATGGAAATCTTTATGCTGGTGCAACAATAAGATTTACAAGAGATTGTATTCTTGATGGTTATATTGCTTTCAACAACATGGGTGATAATTACGGTTCAAATGGTCGCTGGGGAACTGGTGCAGGACTTTTGATTAACTTTTCATCTGTTGGTCTTAGTTTAAGACCAGAAGTTGGATTTACATGGTACGGAAATTCTGATTATACAATGGCTACGTACACTGGTGCTAAACTTAACTTTGATTTTAACGGCAAATGTCATTTAGGCTGTTGGGCATCCCTTGCATGGGGAGCTGAGAACTCACAGTGGCATAACTCAAACAATATTGATTATCCTATAAAAAAAGATTATACAGGTGGATTTATTTTCAATATTCGTCCTGAATTCAGTTATGATCTTGATTCAAATAATACACTTGCTGTAACAACAGAGTTCCAGGCACTTACAAATTACAAAAATGAGCAGATTGATTCAACTCTTATTGGTATCTACTGGCGTTACAAAAACTAATTTTTAATAAAAAAAAGTGCGTCATTGAAGCATATCAGTTTCAGTGACGCACTTTAAGACTTTCAAAAGACAGCTAAATGTCTTATCCAATGATATATTAACGGATTATTTACAGCCCCACTGAGCGTAATATTCATCCATTTCTTTTTTGATTTCATTTGAAATAAGTCCGGATCCATCTTCTTTATAAAGATATTCAATTACATCGTTCATTGTAACAATTGCTTTTGCAGGGAAACCATATTTTTCTGTAATATTGTCCAATGCTGACTTAGTTGTATCTGCGGCACGTTCCATTCTGTTGAGGGAAACAATTTCACCGACGATTTTAATAGAACCTTCTTTTGTTTCCTGGGCTTTGATTTTAGGATATGTTTCTTCAATGGATTTTCCTGAAGTTGTAACATCTTCGATAATTACAACGCGATCTCCATCTTTTAAGTTATAGCCTAAAAGTCCACCTTTATCGGCACCGTGATCTTTTTCTTCTTTGCGGTCTGCGCAGTAGCGGAGTTCCTTGTTATATAATTTGCTGTATGCGATACAAGTTGCTACGCTTAAAGGAATACCTTTGTAGGCAGGTCCAAAAAGAACATCAAAATCATCTCCAAAATTATCATGAATTGCATGAGCATAGAATTCACCTAATTTTGTAAGCTGAGTTCCTGTTACATATGCACCAGCATTCATAAAGAAAGGCGAGTGTCTTCCGCTTTTCAAAGTGAAGCTTCCAAATTTAAGAGCATTGCTGCTTACCATAAAGTCAATAAATTCTTTCTTGTACTGTTCCATGATTAAATAATACTCCCTTTTCAGATTAATTTCTACTTAAAAGGAAAGATGAAGGAATTGCAAAATTCTCTGTAAATATATGAAAATTCAAGATTTAGCTAGATTTTACCGATAAGATAAAGATAAGGGAATTTTTTATCCTGATTCTGGAGACAATATGATACAGCCAATTGTAGGTATAAAATTAAAAAGTAAACGCTTTGTTTCATTACTTAATGCAAAAGGGCAGATTGCCAAACATGTATTTGTATATCGGGATGATTTTGATGGCGGCAAAATACCTGTCTTTCTCTGTAAAATGCAGACAGAAGCAAAAATTCAGAAGATCTTCAAAATCGGACAAATTGAAGTTCCAGAAAATTATCTTCAGCAGATAAGTGCAAACGCTGACTGTGAAGATGCAAAAAAAAATTTAATCAGAATTACAACGACCTTGAATGATGAAGGCATACTTGCTATCAATGTTGCAATTTCCCAGAACAAAAAATATAAACCACTTAAACTGTATCAAACAAATGTAATCAGCGAAATTGAAGCTCAGGATTATCAGGATCTTCAGAATAGTCTTCTTGATTATGGTGATTTTGTAAAATGTATTTCAACTGATGCAGAACTTCTTCCAGAAGAAGATATTTCAAAAAATGAAATCTTAAAAGAAACAAATTCAAAAGTAAAAATAGAAAAAAAGAAAAAGAAAGAGAATACTTCTGACGAATATTATGAACTTGCAGAGAAAGCTGAGGAATCTAAAACTTCAGTTGCAGGTAAACTTGTTGTAAGTGTAATGCTTGTTTTATTTATTGTAGCAGCAAGTATTATTTTAATATTCAGAAAAAATTTTAAAGCCAATCTGGTAGAAAAAGAAAAATTATTTACAAACATCATAAATGAAAGAGTTGTAAATGAGATGAATTCTGAAATTGATGAATTAAAGGCAAGAGCTGCATTGTTATTAAAAATGAAGGATAGCGAAATTGTAAATTCATTCTTCAGTAGTAATAAAGATATCATTGCATTAATCAGTGATGAAACTGAACTTTTTAATTATGAATATCTGTATGCAAATGGAGTTAAAGAAGAAAAGTTTCTTGAAGCCGTAAAGGTAAATAAGCAAAGTGCAAGTCGTGCAAAATACGGAAAGACTGTTATAAAAAATGTAAGTCATATTCTTGGCCATAGAACTGCAGTACTTTTTATTCCATTGGAAAATAAAAAATATTGTTCATTATTCTTTACTGTTGATAAATTTGATGATATCTGTCTTAGTAATGTAGATTATGTAAGCTACATTGTTGATAAAAAAGGTTTTATTATTTCTGGAATCGATCCACAGTTAGTTTTAACAAATCAGAATCTTTGTAATGATCCAATGGTTGCAGCTTATCTAAAAAATAATGAAGAAAAATTTGAATTGACTATTGATGATTCAATTTATGGTTATTTTGCAGAAGTAAGTAATGGAGAATTTGCTGTTGTAACAACTTGCTCACTTAGTGGTTCATCGAAAAAAGCAATGCACATATCAAGAGAAATTATTTGTCTTGTAATTGCCATAGTGTTACTTGCAATGATAATCATATGGTTCATTGGTAAACGTATCAGCGTATGTGCAAAAGCTTTGACAGAAGCAACTAAGAAAATTTCACATGGAGACTTCAATGTTAATTTAAAAACTTCCAGTCATGATGAATTGGGAACATTAACAAGAGCCTTTGATAATATGGCAAAATCCCTTATGGTTCGAGATAACGCAAAACGCGCATTAGGAAGATTTGCTTCTCCATTGCTTGAAGAAAAAGTTCAGAATGGTGAATTAAAACTTGATGGTGAAAATAAATTCTCAACAGTCATGTTTATTGGAATAAGAAATTTCAATAATTTAAGTAAACGTTTTAGAGCAGAAGAATTACTGGAATTCTTGAATAATTATTATGATGTAATCAAAAATAATGTTATAAAAAATGGTGGATATATTGATAAAGTAATGGGCGATACTGTTATGACAACATGGGGTACACCAGTTTCTTCAGGAACTCCAAAACAGGACGCTGTCAATGCTGTAATGTCTGCTTTAAAACTTCGTAAAGCAATTATTGATTTTAATGTTGACCTTGAAGCTGCAGGAAAACCACCTGTAACAATTGGCTGTGGTATTAACACTGGTTCGGTTGTGGCAGGAGAAATCGGTTGTGATGAATTCAGTTCATACACCTGTATTGGTCCTATTGTCAGTATTGCTGCCATGGCTGAAAAATTAAATAAGAAATACGAAAGTACTATTCTTATTACAGAAAATACATATAATCTCGTAAAAGAATTTGTAAAAATTGAAGAGAAGACTCCTCTTACTAGTCGTGATATTGAAAAAAACATAAAGCTATTTGCAGTTACAGGTTTAAGTAATGAGGATAAAGATGAAGAATAGAAACTCCAAAGATATATTTGTAGTTATTACTTCTCTAATAATATGTATTTTTGCGCTATATGCTTTCTGGATATTTCATAATTTCAAGGAAGTTAATAATAGGGTAGAAGTTGCATGGATTCATGTGTTAAATGGAAGTTGTTTTATAAAAAGAGCTGAATCTTCAAAATGGATAAAGGCTTATAATGATTACAATTTATATTTTGAAGATGAAGTAAAGCTTGATTCCGGTTCTGTAGTAGAGCTTCTATTTGCAGATGGTCAGAAAGCTGTACTACTTGAAAATTCCTTTGTAGTAGTAACTGAAAATCGAAAAGGAACAGTTCTCAATGTAATTGGAAATTGTGAAGGTTTGGATTTATCAACTTCATCAGAAGCTATTTATATCAAAACTGAAAATGAAAATATTCTCAAGGTTGATAAAAATTCCTCTGTAAAAATCACAGTAAAAAAGCAGACGATTGATGCATCTGTTGCCCAGGGAAAACTGCTTGTTATCAATGATGAAGGCGTTGAAAAATCTGTAACACAGGGCAGTGGTTTTGTTCTTGATTTTGAAGGTGGAATGCAGAGAAAACCTGTGGTTGTAACTTTTCCGCTGAATTATGAATGTTTTACTGAAGATAAGAATGGAACAGTCTTCTTTAAGTGGAATAAAAATAATACAAATATTCAGTTTGTAAAAATTGAAATTTTTGCTGATAAGAATTTTCAGAAATCAATTCTTGAGAAAATCATCGAAGCAGATAATAACAGCTGCCAGATTGTGGTGCCTCAAGGTTTGTACTTCTGGCGTTTTAGTGCAATGGGTAGTGATGGTGCTGTAATTGAAATACCAGAAATATTCCAGTCAGGAAAAATCTCTGTTAAGTAGACAGCCCTTTTGTCTCTTGTATATTCCCTTTTAATCTGCTAGTATTTACTAATGACATTTTAATTGAAAATGTCATTTTAAGTGTGGAGAGGTGGGGAATTTCCACTTTATAAATAGTATAATTTTAACTGAAACTTTTCAGTTATGGAGGTCAATAATGGCTAAATATGCATTTTTATTTCCAGGACAGGGCGCACAGGCACCTGGAATGATGAAGGATGTTTGCGAAGCTTATCCTGAATGTAAAAAGGTATTAGACGATGTAAGCGCAATCTGGGGAAAAGACGTTGCAAAACTTATGTGGGAAGCAGATGCTGCTGAACTTAGCCGCAGTGACAACAGCCAGATGGCAATCACAGCTGCAAGTATCGCAACTGTAAAAGCTCTTGAAGCAAAAGGAATTACTCCTGACGCTGTAATGGGATTCTCACTCGGTGAATTCCCTGCTTTGTATGCTGCCGGTGTTTTGAGCTTTGAAGATGTAATCAAAGTTGTTGCAAAACGTGGTGCTATTATGCAGAAAGTTTGTGAGCAGATTGCTCAAGAAAATGAAGGTCACGCACCTGGAATGACAGCCGTTATCGGTCTTGGACCTGATCAGGTAAAAGAAATCGCCGGTAAATGTGAAAACGTTTATGCTGCAAATATGAACAGCCCGGTACAGACTGTATTGAGTGGAACTTTTGACGGCCTTACACAGGCAGAAGCTCTCTGTAAAGAAGCAGGCGCTCGTCGTGCACTTCGTCTTGCTGTTGCAGGACCATTCCACTCACCACTTATGCAACGTGCTGCTGATGAATTTGAAAAAGCAATTGCTGATGTAACATTCAACGATCCAAAAATTGCTTTGTTCTCAAATGTAACAGGTAAGCAAGCAACAAGCGGTGCAGAAATCAAAAAGAATGCAGTTCTTCACTTGATCCAGAGTGTGCTTTGGACAGACGAAGAAAAAGTTCTTCTCGATATGATCAAATCTTCTGGTGAAGAATGGAAGCTTTATGAACCAGGACCTGGAAAAGTTCTCTCAGGACTTTGGGCAAAATGTGGTCTTGAAATCGGTGAACTTTCTTGTTCAGAAATCAATACAGCTGAAGCTTTGAATAATCTATAATTTATAATTAGGAGAAACAAATTATGAAAATGCTTGAAAATAAAAAAGCTCTTATCACAGGCTCAAGCCGTGGTATCGGTAAGAAAATCGTAGAAGTATTCCTGGCAAACGGATGTGAAGTTTGGGGACTTTGTACAAAACCTTCTAAAGCAAAAGAAGAACTTGAAAAATGTGCTGCTGAAAACGGTGTAGCATTCCATGAAATCTGCTGTAACTGTGGTGACACAGAAGCTCTTAAAGAATGCATTAAGGCTGCTCTTGAAAGCTCTGGCGGATTTGATGTTCTCGTTAATAACGCTGGTATTACTCGCGATGGTCTTTCATTCGCTATGCCAATGGAAAACTGGAATGATGTAATCAATGTAAACCTTACAGCTCCATTCGTAATCAACCAGATCGTATCTTACGACATGATCCACAGAAAGAAGGGTTCTATTATCAACATGTCTTCTATCTCAGGGGTACACGGAGAAGCAGGACAGGTTAACTACTCAGCATCAAAAGCTGGTCTTATCGGTATGACAAAAGCTCTTGCAAAAGAAATCGGTAAGAGAAAAGTTCGCGTAAATGCAGTTGCTCCTGGATTTATCGCAACAGAAATGACAGATGCTGTTCCAGAAAACATTAGAAACGAATGGGTAAAAATTATTCCAATGAACCGTGCTGGAACTGTAGAAGAAGTTGCAGGCGTTTGCTTGTTCCTTGCTTCAGACCTTTCTACATACGTAACAGGTCAGGTAATCGGTGTTGACGGTGGTATGGGGGCTTAAATATTAAAAATTCCATCCATGGAATTTTTAGATAAATAATAAATCCTCTTTTTACAGTGTTAGTGTAAAAAGAGGATTTTTTTTTTAATGGAATAGTTTTATTTTTTGTCTGATATATTTTATTTACTTGTCATTGTGTAAACACCGTCCCAGATTTCTGGAACACCGTCTTTAATGTAATCTGCACAACGTTTCATAAATACCTTAGATGAAAGATCTTCAGGATACATTTCATCTGCCTGCTTGAATAAGTTAAAGGCTTCTTTTAATTCTTTTACATCTTTTTTAACTTCTGGTGTGTCAGTGCCTTTAAGATAGATTTCAATTCCCTGGTTGAAGATTTCTGCGGCTTTGATTTGTTCTTCGCACATTTCATCTTTAAGTCCAAGGATGTTGTAAATTCCTACCGGCTTTTTAACGTTGATTACCCGTACACAGTCGAACTTTCGGGCTACGAGTTTTCCTTCGTATTCGCCTTCGTTCGCTTTAAGCCATGTGCTTTCTGAACACATGATCCATGAACCGTAAACTTTGTTTGTTCCTTCAAGACGGCTTGCAAGGTTTACGTTGTTACCCATGATTGTGTAGTTGAGCTTCTTTTCAGTTCCCATGTTTCCTACAACCATGTTACCTGTGTTAAGTCCTACGCGGCTGTGGAGATAGAATGGTTCTCCGGTTTTTGGATTGATAGGAAGTCTGTCTTTATTTTCTTCGTTGAATTTCTTTTCTGCCTGAAGCATTCGGATCCCGGCAACACAGGCATCGTAGGCATTATTCTTTGCAGGAATTGGGGCTCCAAAGAACGAAACGATTTCGTCACCAACGTATTTGTCGATTGTACCATTGCAGTCCATGATCGCATCACTTAATACACCAAGATAATCGTTAAGAATTTCTACAAGGCGTTCAGCGCCCTTTTCTTCGCCTGCTTCGTTGTTGATTACTTCTGTAAAGCCTGAGAATGTCATTACATCAGAGAAGAGGGCTGTGAGGTTTTCACTTTTACCACCTAAACTTGCAAGCTCAGGATGTTTTACGATTTCTGCAACAACTGCAGGTGCAACGTATGCTCCAAATGTTGCCTGTAAGAATTTTTTGTCTTTATCTGCAAGAATAAAGCGCATGATTGTAACTGCAAGATAGCCTGTAAACGAAATCAGAATGGCAGTAAACGATGGAATGTAAAGGCCGCCCAGGCGCATTGCAATGCTAGGAATTGCAACCACAATTAGAATTGCTGCAACACCGGCAAGGTTTTGAATAAGAACTCTTTTCTTTTTTGTAAGTTCAACTGTTATAATAAGAAGAATAAAACTTATGATAATTCCCCAAATCCAGTTGATCTGTTTAACAAAGTCCTGTTGGATAATAGTATTGTAAACATTTGCATGTGTACCAACATTTGGATAAGAACGTTCAAAAGGTGTTGTTCCTAAATCTGTTGATGAACTTGCAGTATGGCCGATGATACAGAATGCATCTTTGTAAATATTTTTCTTTTCGTTAAAGAGAGAATTGTACATTTCAGATTCATTTTTGAGTATGTCAAAAAGTTCTCCGAATGCAGTGCTAAATTCCTCATATTTTTCTTCACCAAGAGAATCTCTTAATTCAAAAAGTTTTTCCTGAAGTTTATCGTCGTATCCGGTTATGATAAATTCTGCAACATCTTTAAAATAATTTTCTCTCAATGTAAAATATTCTTCATAAGTTGCTTCATCAATTCCTCCGTCTACTGGATAAGAATTAATGTCGTAACCTGTACATGCAGAAAGAATAAAGTTCTTGTAATCGAGAATATCTGTGTATGCTGAGTATAAGTTGTAAGGAACTTCAAAGAAATCATCAACAGAGTTGTAAACAGCAGAATCAATATCTTCCAATGTTGATAAGATTTCTTTTAGAAGAAGGTAAATGTTGTCTTCTGCTTTATCCATCTGATGAAGGAACATTACACTTTCGTGACGATAAGCTTTTCCGTAAGTATTGTGAGTCCAGTTGATTACCATGCGACCGTATTCATCAAGAGGTATCTCAAGTGTTTTTGTTTTTCCGTCGATGGTGGCATTTTGCAGAATAATTTTATTTTTTGTTCTGATGATTTTTTCTGGCTGAATTTTTGAAAGTAATGGAGCAAGAATGAGCTGTGCTGTGATTTTTCCTGATGTACTGTCGAATGATAAAAGTTCAATACGGCGTCTGACACCGTCAGCGTCAACGATTACGTTTGTAAAGCCGGCACCTTTTGCTCTTGATATGAACTGATTCATGGCAGGGGACATTCCCTCTGCAAGAATATTTTTTGCATCCTCACCGGACCAGTCATATTTGTCATAACCGCGGAGTGTATTGAATTTTGCTTCGTAATGACTTTTGTGATTTCCTTCTTCGATGATGTCTTTGTTGCCTTCAAAGTTGAATAAGAAACGGTTACGGACGTAATTGAGTTCATCATCTGTATAAGGTATTTCAAGTTCAGAAGTGTTGATTGTAAGGTAGGAATTTCCGAAGAACTGCAGGCTCTGTGCAAAGTATTCATCTAATTCCGGAAAATTTGATGGTGAAAGAAATTCAATATCGAATACAGCTTGAGATGCTCCAAGTTCCTTCATGCGAAGAAGAGCGTTTCCATAGATATCTCTTTTCCATGGCCAGGGACCAATTTCATCAAGGGCAAAATTGTCAATTTCTACCAGAAGTAATTCCGGAGCTTCCTGTGGAGCTTTTTTTAGTCCCAGAAAGAGGTCATAAAGACGGTTTTCAAACTTGCTGAAAATGCCGGTAAGTGAAATTAATGTCCAGAAAACTGTGATGAGAGCTACTGTAATTAAGCCTGCAAACTTTTTCATTTTAAACTCCGTTGTTTTTTTATCTATACTAAATAATTAAACTACTGTACAATTCTAAATATATTTATTTAATATTACAATAAGTGGGGAGAGTATAATGAAAAAGTATTTTCTTAGTATTTTTATCCTTCTTGCAATTCAGCTAGTAGCCTTCAGCCAGAATTTTAATCGTTTGACACAGATTGTTGATGCTCCTCAAATTACAAATGGTCAGGTCGCTTATTTTGTAGGAACTTATCTTGGAACAGTTAATGATAACGCAACTGATTCTGAGGCTTTCGAAAATATGAAATCATCTGGCTATTTTTCTAAAGATGCCGTTGCTGATGGTTATATTTCATTAAAGGATCTTTGTGCAGTTTATGCAAAGGCTTGTGGTGTAAAAGGGGGAATGATGTTCTCCCTTTCAAAGAAATCGCCTCGCTATGCATTTAAAGAGTTTAAGGCTAAAGGATGGCTTCCTGGAAATGCAGATCCATCACTGAAGGTTTCTGGTGTTAATGCAATCGGTCTTTTTAATTCAGTAACAGGAGATGCAGAATGAAAAAATTGATTAAGTTTTTTACAGCTGCCGTATGTGGCTTTGCACTTTCTTCCGCATTTGCATTGGATTATGGCTTTCTTGTTGATAATAATACTTCATTTAGAACAAAGCCAAATAAAGAAATGTATTTTTTTCAGCAGGACAGTGCATCTGCGTGGATAAAAGTTCCTTTTGGTTCAAGTCCTGATAACTATTTTGTTGGAGAAGGACTTTATAAGTTTGAATTTAATGGTAATACAAATCAGGTGTATCATTATCTTGATTTGAACCTTTTGAAATTTGTTTTTATTAATGAACTTGAAAACGGAAAGCTGGAAGCAGACCTGGGCCGTTTCTTCGTTGTTGATGCCACAGGTCTTATTTTTACACAGAATTGTGATGGTGCATTTGTAAAATATTCCAATGACTTCATGGAAGTTTCAGGATATGCAGGTTATACAGGACTTCTTAACGGAAATACTGTAACAATGATTAATTCACCTTCATTCAAAGGAAATGATGCAAAACAGCTATATGATTTTGCAGATAGAAATGTTATTGCAATGGTAACAGGTAATTTCCCATTCCTTTTTGCTGATCAGTCAGTAAAAGTACAATTTGCCGGTGCGTTCAGAACAGATGAAATTACGTATAATAGAATGTATGCTACTTTAGGTATGAATGGTCCTATTGCCGGAAATCTTTTCTATAATATTGCCGGAACAGCTGCATTTATATCATATAATGGAAAACCTGTTCAGGTTGCGCCATTTGTAAAAGCTGACCTCGCTTATTATTTTCCAATTGCAAGTGTTGGATTAAATGCTGTTTTTGCAGGAAATGATTTTACAGGAATTACCAGTCAGACAGCATTGGATTCTTCTTATGAACCAGAATACAAAGGCCTTTTGAAGACTGGACTTTCAGCTAAGGTTAGACCAATTAATAATCTTTTGATTTCAGTTTCTGGTGATGTTGCATTTGATGGAAATAAGAACTTTGAATTGAAAGGTGCTCAGTATAAAGTTGGTGCTGATTATCAGGTTGTAAGTGATGTTTTAATTGGTGCAAGCTGGGTTCAGTATTTTGATATTAATAAAACAGATCTTGATTATCAGGCAGTTAGTATAAAAGCAAAAATTGCTTTCTAGGAGAGATACATATGAAAAAGATTTTTATTCTTGCATTGATTTCTATTCTCGGTTCTGCTTTGTTTGGTATTGAAGCAAGAGTTGTTTCTGTAACAGGAAAAGTTCAGGTTCAAAGAGGTGCTGCCTGGATTGATCTTAAGCCAAATGACATTATCAGAAAAGGCGAAGTGATTCAGACAGGTTTTAAATCTGAAGCACAGCTTTCTATAACAAGTTCAAATCAGAATTCAAAATTGACTGTAGCTCCACTTTCACGCCTCACAATTGAACAGCTTGTTGAAGGTGCAGGTGCAGATAAAACAAGTGTATATGTTACAACTGGTTCTGTAAAATCTGAAATTAAAAAGACAGAAGATCGTCGTGCAAGTTATACAGTACGTGGACCTGTAGCAACAGCGTCTGTTCGTGGTACTGTAATCGTTACTTCATGGGGGTATGATTCTGCAGCTCTTGATACAGCTGAAGGAAATGCAGCCTTCTATCCAACTGCAGCTTCTGCTAAAGGTCCATCAGTGTCTTCTGCTGAAGACGACAGAGCTTTTGCTTCACTATCTCAAGAAGATATGGCAAAGGAAAATATTTATCCTCAGCCAACTGCAAATACATCAAGTGTAAAAGCCGGACAGTCTGCTGCCGTTAGCGGAGGTAATACTGTTTCAGTACAGGATAAAGCTGTCGCTTCTGTTTCAACTCTTTCTCCTGTAACTAATACTATGGCAGTGTCTGAAACAATTAATACTGCAACAGGGGATGCTGAATCAGGAAGAAGCTGGCAGATTCCTACTGGTGTTGTCAGTGTTAAGATTAATTTTGCAGAATAATTTTTTGTGTTGTAAGATCTTACATATTCTGTTAATATTTAAATGACGGTTATTTATTAATCGTCATTTTTTTTATGTGCAGGTATATCCCTGTACACATCATAGGAGAATAATAATATGTCAGTTACAAATGATATTAAAAGTCTATTACCACATCGTGAACCATTTCTTTTTGTTGATGAAATCGTATCATGTGATGACAATGGAAGCGTAAGTGAACATGTATTCACAGAAAATGAATTTTTCTTTAAAGGTCACTTTCCTGAATATCCTGTAGTTCCAGGTGTAATTCTTTGCGAAACTATGGCACAGGCAGGTGGAGCTGCATTAAGCTACCAGAAAAAAGTTCCCGACGGAAGCCTTTTCTTCTTTGCTACATTGGATAAAGTAAAATTCAGAAATCAGGTTCGCCCAGGTGACAAAGCAAGAATGGAAATTACAAACCTTCGCGTAAGTTCAAAAATGATCAAGCAGGCTGGAAAACTATACGTAGGTGAAACCCTATGTGCCGAAGCCGAGTGGATGTGTCTCGTTGGATCCGCTAACTAGCGATCCAACGCGTATAATAATTTCATTGCACTAACGACGTGATAACGTCGTATGTGTCTCGTTGGATCTGCTAATTAAGTGAGCGAAATCTGAACATTAGTTCAGAGGGATAATATTTAAGGAGGCCAAATTATGGCAACAAAAAAAGAATTCTCTGTAGGAAGACTTTTCCTTCAGATTGCATTGGGAACTCTGCTTATTGTAGGTGGAATTTGGGCAATCACAGGAAACGGTGATTTTGGAATTACAGCATTAAATAATATCAGAAATCTTTTGAATCTTCCTGATATTGTATATACAATTTTGAAGATTTCTTATGGTGTAATTGAATTAATAATTGGGGTATTTGTAGTTATTGAAATTTTTGCCGGAGATATTCTTGCAACATTTGGAAAAATCCTTAAGATTATTATTATCGTAATCTGGATTGCATCTATTATTCTAGCATTCCTTCTTCCAAAAAGTCCTTACTTCATCCTTCAGAATTCTAGACTTAATCTTAAATACTTCTATGACCTTGCATTGCAGCTTTGTGCTTTGGGTGGTTTGTTCGTATTACTTTAATTTCTGTTTGAAGTAGAACAAAAGAGAGTTTGGTTCTTTGAATCAGACTCTTTTTTTGTTTTAAATTATTTAAAAGTAGAGTTATAATTAAAATATGAAAAAAGTTATTTTTATGTTACTTATTATTTTATCTCCACTTGCAATTTTTGCTCAAAGTGAAGAATTGGAAATTAATAAACCATTTACTGAAGAAGAACTTGCAGAGCAGACATTGATATTCAATAATGCGAAAAAGCTTCATGATGAAAAGAAAGTCCAACTTGAAGATATGGAAAATGCATTAAAGAATACTGTAATGTTTAATCAAAGCCTTAAGGATATATTTGAACTACTTGAAGAACTAAGATATTCCATTATTCAAAAGGATCTTGATAAAGCACAAAGACTTGTAAAAGAAGTTGAAAAAATCGATTTTACTCCAATGGAGAAGGAAATTGCTCAGTGGGAAAAACTTATTGAGCAAAGTGAGCCTGTATACGATAAAGTAAAAGCTGATTATGATCGAATTACTGAAACTCTTTTAGAAAATAGAAATTTAATTTCTGATTATGAATATAAGGTTTTCATCGGTAACATCGAATATAAAAACACACCTCATATTCTTAAGGCTTACAGAACTGCTTCAGATACAAAAACTTATGAGGAAATTCAACAGACCATCAATAATGTAAAAGAAGTAGATCTTGTTCCTCTTGAAAAAGCAATTGAGAAAAAATTAAAAGACACAAAAGCTCGTCTTGCAGAAGAAAAACGTATCCGCGAATATATTCCAGGAAAGACAGAAGAAATCCGTACATTGCTTCAATTTTATCAGCTGGAACTTCCTTCTCCAGGAGATGCAAGTCAGATTAAAAAAGAGTTTGAATCAATTAAAAGAATCTGTGACAGTACGCGAGATGTTAATAAAGCTGATCTGTATAGACTGCATGAACTGGAATCTGATATTAATTCCATTAATTTTGATTATCTTGAAAACTGTTTAAAGGCCTTAACAAGAGGTTATAAGATTCTTGAAAGTTTAGGTATTAAAATTTCACTTGATAAAGGCTGGTCTAATGCAAAACAGCAACGGTATTATATTGATGCTGTAAAGGATTCTTATGCTGAGTCGATTAATTTAAAGGGACCATTGTATTTTCATGTTTCAAAGCGGGATGGTGTAAATGATAAATTTGCAGATTTTACAGATATGTCATTAACAGATTTTCTTGTAAAACTTGGTAATAGTTCAGGTTCAACATTTACTTTCATTGTTAATCGAAAAACTAATAAGCCAGTTACTATTGAGCTTCCTGTTATTAAATAGAACTTCAAAATTTGTATTCATTCTGCTATACTTTTTTTAATGACTAAAGATGAATTATTTTTTTTATTAGAGTCTCGAAGGGAATTTGAATTTTCCTATAAGGATACTATGTATTCTATAATGTGTGAAAAAGATTTTTCAGGGAAGGAATTTATTAAGTTTGGTAAGTTATATTTTGAAGAAAAATTTGATTCATTCAATGATTTGTTTGCAAGGGCAGAAGTAGAAAATTCCTATTTAAGAGAAGTAATCGAAGAAATCCAAATTAATAGAAAATAAAATGACTGCATTAGAAAAATATTATAATAAATTTAACGAAGATCATCGCCTTACAACTCGCCATGGAATTGTAGAATTTACAACTTCAATGAAATACATTCACGATTACATTCCAGAAAATACAAAGGTAAAAATTCTTGATGTAGGTGCAGGGACCGGCCGTTATTCTGTTGCCCTTTCCCGTGAAGGACATAATGTTACAGCTGTTGAACTTGTAAAACATAACCTGGAAGTGCTTGAAGCAAAACATGAACATGTAAACTGCTGGCCAGGCAATGCAATGGATCTTTCGTTTTTACCGGAAAATAATTTTGACATTACACTTTTATTTGGACCAATGTATCACCTGCTGACTAAAGAAGAAAAGTTAAAGGCATTTGAAGAAGCTAAAAGAGTTACAAAACCTGGTGGTTATATTTTTGTTGCATATGTTCTTAATGATTATAGTGTTATTTCTTATTGCTTTAAGCAAAATAAAATTAAAGAATGTATGGAACGAAAATCTCTGACTTCGGATTTTCATCAGATTGTTACTGAAGATGATTTATATTCGTATCTTCGTCTTGAAGATATAAATGAACTTAATTCAATTACAGGACTTAAGCGTGAAAAAATTATAGCTGCTGATGGTGCCGCAGATTATATTCGCCGCGAATTAAATGCTCTTGATGAAGAAAGCTTTGCATATTTTATTGAATATCATCTTGCAAACTGCGAACGGCCTGAACTTTTAGGTGCAAGCTCACATCTTGTAGATATTCTAGTTAATGTAAAATAAGAATTAAATAAGAGTTTTCTTATCTAAAAAAATGCATATAATAAGTGACCTGACAGAATAAAATATGTTAAGATAAATGATGAAAGCATTTATTAATAATTCAACTTTAAAAAGAATTTTCTGCTGTCTTACAACAGCCTTTTTGTTTAACATCTTTGCTCAATCTACTGATGATGGTAGTGATTCTTCTTTTTTTAATTATACTGTTGATGAATTATTGTGCTCTTACCTTGAAAATGATCTTGAGCTTCAAAAACTTACTCTTGAAGTAGAAAAATCACGACTTGCCCTTGATAGTACTAAACTTGAACAGGGGTTTGATGTTACTTTATCAACAGGAACAATGACTTTTTATACCAATTCAAATGGTACTGTAATAAATGTCAAACCTTCTGTTAAAGCTGAACTTAAAAAAATTAATAATCTTGCTGCCAGTGTTTCTACTGATTTTCAGGTTAATACAAATACCAGTACTAATTCACTTAAAGATACAAAATTCCTTCTCTCAATGGATATCTTTTCTCAAGCTGAAGCATTACAGAAGGTTGCACTGCTGAAAAGTGAAAGAACTTTACTTGAATCTCAGCGAAAACTTCAGTCTGTTGCTTTAAGCACTGAAAAAAAGTTTTATACTGAACTTGAAAAGCTCCTTAATCAAATCAATTCAATTTATACATACAGACAGGATCTTTTTACCGATAGTCTTAGTTTTGACAAAATCAAAGCCCAGGGATATAACAAAACAAGTGCTACTTACCGGCTTGCCGAAATGAAAGTTTTGACCGGTGAGCATAATATTCAGACTGCGATTCATTCCTTGAATCATGATATTATTGTTTTTTATATGCATTGTGGAAAATCAATAACTATCAATGATTCAGAAGATTTCTTAAAATTTATTCCTTCAAATATTCCTGAAGTACAGGCATTAAAATTTATTGATTTTCCAAAAGAAAAGTATTCTGAAATTGAAAAAGCGCAATGGACTCATACGATTAATTCCCTTACAAGAAAAGCTGATAAGTTTTTTTCACTGGGAGTTAATGGTGGCTATACAATGAATAATTCTACAACTGAATCAGATACTATTGATGCAGGTTTTTCTACAACAATTGGGGGTGTTGGTCTTAATGCAGGAGTAAGTGTACCATTAGGTCGTGACGATTTTACACCTGCATTTACTTTGTCATGTACTGTAAGTCCTAATTCATTTATCAAAAGAAGTATTACAGAAAAAACTTATAGCTTAACTGATCAGCAGGAAGTACTTGATATAAAAACTGCAGAACAGAATTACAATACAGCTGTTGTTGATTACAGACAGTCACTTATTAACCTCAAATGGGAAAAAGATTCTGTTAAAGACAGTTTCGATCTTTATCAGAAAAATGAAGAAGACTTACTTAAATATTATAAGATGGGAATAGTTACTCAAAGTGAATATTATTCAGCAATGAATAACCGTCAATTATATGAAGTTAAAATGATTATTAACAAAATAAAATTCATTGTATATAACAATGATGTAAAAAGTCAGTTTGTAGATCTTGAAACAGCAGACTCAATGCAGGAGTAAATGATGAAGAAGAATAGAATGTTTTTAATAATAATTGCTGGTGCCGTAGTTGTTGCTGGAGGACTGATTTTTGGAGTTACAATAATTATTAAGAAAATCAATACAAAACCTGTATATTATACTGTTACAAAAGAAAACTATGAAAATGTAATTGAAATTTCAGGTACTGTCGAAGCTGCCCAGGAGCAGACTCTTCAGGCATTAAGTGATGGAACAGTAATGGCAGTGTATGTAAAAGAAGGGGATGTTGTAAAAAAGGGTGATGTTATTCTTCAGCTGGACGATACAACAGAAAAATATAATCTTGCAAAACAGGATTATACTATTGCTACGGCTTCGATTACTGGTTCTGCC
Organism: Treponema sp.; assembly: GCA_018385415.1. Lineage (GTDB taxonomy): Bacteria > Spirochaetota > Spirochaetia > Treponematales > Treponemataceae > Treponema_D. The sequence continues at coordinate 33,957 of JAHAZA010000018.1, forward strand.
CGTGAACTTTCACTTTTAAGGACAGAACGACTTGCTCTTGTTCAGAAAGTTGCAGATAGGCAGGTTGTGGCAACTTTTAATGGAGTTATTGCAAAACTTGATGTTGCTGTAGGTGATTCCCTGGAAGCAAAGGACTCTGTAGGAAATCTTGTTAATGTTGATTATCTTGTTGCGGAAGTTGAAATTCCTGAAACAGATGTAAGTAAACTTAAAGTAGGACAGAAGGTAGAATTTACTTTCTCTGCTTATAAAGATAAAACTGTATACGGAGAAGTAGAGGGATGGCCTGCTATCGGTGAAGTTACATCACGCGGAGCTACAGTTGTTAAAGCTAAAATCAAGATTACGGAATATCCAGAAGAAATTCTTCCTAATTATTCATTTACAGGAAAAATTAAAATCTCAGAACCTATAGAATATCTCATAGTAGAAATGCCAGCAATTGGATTTGATAACAAGAAGCCTTATGTTGTAAAAAAAGGAACTTCGAATAAGGTTTATGTTCAGATGAAACCATATGGTAATGGGACTGTAAAAATCTTTAGTGAAGAAATTAAAGAAAATGATTTGTTAAAACAGGTCTCTAAACCAAAGATTTCTGGTACAGCAAAAAAAATGCAGTCTCCTGGAATGATGGGAATGGGTGGAACCAGAATGCCAGGTATGTCTGGTATGCCTAGAAAATAGATTACTTTCTTTTGAATTGGAAACCTATGCCTATGACAGTTGTTGAATTGGAAAATGTAAAAAAAATATATTCCATGGGTGATGCAGAAGTGCACGCACTAAAAGGTGTAAGCTTTAAAGTTGAGCAGGGAGAATTTATTTCTATTATGGGACCTTCCGGTTCCGGAAAATCTACCTGTATGAATATGATTGGCTGTCTTGATACTCCTACAAGTGGAATCGTAAAGATAGATGGTAAAGAAACTTCAAGGATGACTGAAACTGAACTTGCAGTTCTTCGAAATAAGACAATTGGTTTTGTCTTTCAGCAATATCATCTTATACCTTCAATGACAGTAATCGAAAATGTGATGCTTCCCCTTAAATATAAAAGAACAGACAGAAAGGATCGACTTGCCCTTGCTAAAGCAGCCCTTGAAAAAGTCGGACTTTCTGAAAGAGAAAATCATAGACCTAATGAGTTGTCAGGTGGTCAGAAACAGCGTGTTGCCATTGCTCGGGCTATCATTGCGGAACCAAAAATAATTCTTGCTGATGAACCAACAGGAGCACTTGATACAAATACTGGTATTCAGGTTATGGATCTGTTCCACGAAATCAATAAGACAGGTACAACAATCATTATCGTTACCCACGATCCTCGTATTGGAGAATCTACAGAACGTGTTATTAAAATACTGGATGGCCTTTTATGTTAGAAGATTTTATTTATGCTCTTCAGGGATTTAAGCGAAATAGAACCAGAACATTTCTTTCGTTACTTGGTGTAATCATCGGTGTTGCTGCAGTTATTGTAATTACAAGTATGGGAAATAGTTCTACAAAACAAGTTCAGGATACATTCGGAACAAGTGGTCTTGATGTAGTTAGTATAAGTCAGGGATTTATGCGTCGTGGAGGGCAGAACTCTGTTACTGTCATTTTCGATGAGAAGTTCCGTGAAGATATGTTTGATAATGTATCTGATATCAAAAAAATCTGGTACAAGAATTCTTTAAGTACAACTCTTACATTTAAAGATGTTTCTGCAACTGCAAATTGCAGTGCCGTTGAGTATGGTTATCTTGAAATGTATAACATAGAGATTGAAGAGGGAAGATATTTCTCCGTAACAGATAATGAAGAAGGTTTACAGAGAATTATTTTAACTCATGATCTGGCAGAAAATCTTTTTGAAGATGCAAAAGAAGCTGTAGGTAAAAATATTATGCTTGTTGCTGATAATGTAACTTTCGGTTTTCAGGTAATTGGTGTTTTAAAAGATCAGACTGTGGGTATGGAAACTGGAACAGCATTTATTCCACGAGGTTTTTATGCTAAAAAAATTGCACCTAATCCTGCTGCATCAACAGTTCTTGTTCAAGTAACCTCTGCTGAAAAATCTACAGAAATGGTTTCAACACTTACAACCTATTGTACAATGGCAACTGGAACTTCACTGAGAATTAATTCAATGCAGACAATGCTTGAACAGATGAGTTCAATTACCAACACAATGAGTGTTCTTCTTGCTGCGGTTGCTGCAATTTCACTTCTTGTAGGTGGAATCGGTATTATGAACATTATGATTGTAACAGTAACAGAACGACGTCAGGAAATTGGAATCAGAAAAGCTCTTGGTGCAAATCCCAAAGATATTATCCAGCAGTTCCTGATTGAATCTGCAAGTATTACAATTATCGGAGGTTTTATCGGTATATTGTCAGGAACTTTGATAAGTGTTGTTGTTGAAGTAGTAAGACATATGAGTATTACTGTCAGTATACCGGCTTGTATTATTTCATTTGTATTTTCTGTATTTGTAGGAATATTTTTCGGTCTCAATCCTGCAATCAGAGCATCAAAACTTGATCCTGTGGAAGCACTTGCAAGTTAAGATTTTTACATTCGCTATTCTGAAGCATAAAAAAGGACTTATGCAATCAGCATAAGCCCCTTTGTTAATCCAATTAATTTATAAAGCTTAGATTTTTCCGATGAAGTATTTTTTCTTACCACGTCTGAAAATCAAAATTTGACCTTCAATAGCCATTGCCTTTGTAATCACAGTGCTTTCATCAGTGATTACTTCACCATTGACAGCCACAGCCTTACCTGTAATGAATTCACGGGCTTCGCGTCTGCTTGAAGCAATTTTGTTATTCACAAGAACATCTATAAGTGGCTGTTCTTCTTTATATTCAAATGATGGAACACCACCAAGTCCTGCCATAATGTCCTTTACAGAAAGACCTTTAAAGTCTCCTGCAAAAAGTTTCTGGCTTACCATAACTGCATTGTCAGCTTCTTCTTTACCGTGGATGTCTTTAACAACTTCCCAGGCAAGTGTCTTCTGTGCAATACGAGTTTCTGGAGCAGCCTGTTGCTGTGCGTAAATATCTTCAATCTGTTCTTTAGAAAGGAATGTGAATACTTTAAGATATTCCAAAACTTTTGAGTCATCAGAGTTGATGAGGTACTGGTAAATTGCGTAAGGAGAAGTTTTTTCTTTATCAAGCCAAAGAGCATTTCCTTCTGATTTACCGAATTTCTTGCCTGTTGGGTCAAGAATCAAAGGCATTGTAAATGCGTATGCTGTTTCATTTGCAATTTTACGGATAAGGTCAACCCCAGTTGTAATGTTTCCCCACTGGTCGCTTCCTGCTACCTGCATGATACATTTCTTTTCCTGGAAAAGATGAAGGAAGTCGTATCCCTGAAGAAGCATATAAGAGAATTCTGCAAATGTAATTCCTGTTTCGAGACGACGGCGGATGATATCTTTATCAAGCATGTAGTTTACGTTGATGTACTTACCGATGTCGCGGAGGAATCCGAGGAATGTGTAATCTTTCATCCAATCATAGTTATCTACAAGTTCTGCTGATGGAACAAGACGTGTAATCTGGGAACGAATTCCGTTAATGTTGTTGTTTACTGTTTCTTCAGAAATGATTTCGCGTTCTGCTGTTGGACGTGGATCTCCGATTCTTCCTGTAGCTCCACCGCAGAGAAGTACAGGATGATGGCCTGCGTGTGCAAGGCGTTTTGCCATACAGAGAGAAGAGTAGTGTCCTAAGTGAAGAGAATCTGCAGTTGGGTCAGTTCCCCAATAGAAAGAAAATGGTGAACCATCCAACACTTTCTGTAAATCGCTTTCTTCACCTGCAACGTCTTTAATAAGTCCGCGCCATTTTAAATCTTCAAATAATGTCATTTTATTTATCCTTATTTATTTTTTTTAATATTTTTTTTATTTATCGTATTAACTTCTTTATGGTGTTTTTTGCTATATATGCTTGAGAAAATCATAAGTGCAATTCCACCAATAATCATAATAAAACAAAGTATCTGTCCTGTGGAAATATTTAACAGCGAAACATTGTTATTAATATCTGCAGCTTTATTCCCAAGTTTGAATCCCATGTCTTCATCAGGCATTCTGAAATATTCAATTACAAATCGGAATAAGCCATAACCAATAAGGTAAAGAGAAGTAATAAAGCCGTTAAATGGTTTCTTCTTTCTTAGGAACCATAAAATCAGAAATAGAACAATTCCTTCAAAAAAGGCTTCGTACAACTGACTTGGGTGACGTGGAAGAGTAACCATTTCCCCTTCTGTAAATTTCATTCCGACAGAAGTTGCAAAATCTTTGACCCATGAAATTGAAGTGCTGTATTTAGGGGCTGTAGGAAAAGTCATTCCCCATGGCATTGTTGTAAGACGGCCGTACAGTTCACCATTCATAAAGTTTCCGATACGACCAAAAGTATATCCACAAGGAACAGCAACCGCCATTACGTCAGACCATTTCAACAATGGTTTCTTATGCTTCCAGCACCAGATGCTCATTCCGATAATTCCACCGATAACACCACCGTGATAAGACATGCCTGCAAGACCTGTGAACTTCATTCCTTTGCCGATTTTATCGAAGGGCCAGAAAATAAGCCATGGTGCCTTCAGGTACTTTCCATCAGGATTGTAAACGATACATGCAAAGATTCGTGCACCAATCAACAGAAAAATAAAACCTGTAGCGATGAAACTTAAAACATCATCACTAGTGGCTTTATAGCCGGTTGAATCAAGTGCGCCTTCTTTGTGCTGTTTCGATAAAATCCAGTACGCAAAGCCAAAAGCAAAAACATACATAAGACCATACCAGCGCAAAAATCCGAGTCCTGGAATTATTTCAGGATGAATCCATGAAGGATAATTTACATAAAGAAATGTACTCATATTTTAAATCCCTGCTGACAAGCTTTTACAAGTTTTGCTTTCAGCATTGTGTTTTCTTTTCTAACCTGAGTAAGTTCATACTGCTGGGTTTTGATTGTTTCGATTAATTCACCTGTTGTAAGTGCACCACATCCAAGTAGGTCCTGAATGCCGCTCATCTTAAGCTCAAAATCTTCAGCTGCTTCTTCCTGTGCGATGTCGAATGAATCTGAAGCTGCATCGTAAGTAGGTGTAATATCGTCCCCAAAGTTTACTGTATCAGATGCAAGAATTTTTTCTGCAATTCTGTAAATTGCCTGGGAGAGAATACACTGAGGCTTGTAGATGATTATAGGAAGCCGGCTTGCAAGAGCTTTGTCTTCAAGGGAATCTCGGTAAAGAACTCCAAGGTGTTCAATATCAAGTCCAAGGTACTGATTACACGAAGTTCTGATTCTCTGTGCACGGTCAGCATCTTTTGGATCTTCAATCATATTCATAATCAGACGAGGTCTGAATACTTTTAAATTGTTCTCAAATTTTGCAGCGTTGACAGGATCCACTTTTGCAATTTCATCAATGAGTCTAGGAATATACATGCGCTGCAGTGTAGTTGGATCCTGCTTAAGTTTAGTTAACATTTTTGCAGCCTGAGTTGAAGGCTTGAATGTTGAATGCATAAGTCTGAAAACAGCATTCTTTAAGAAAAGATAGCCATTGAGGGTAGCAGTGACAGCAGGGGCTGATACAACAATTCCCTGTGGAGAAAGTAAAAATAAATCCAGAATAATCTGATGAGTGCCTGCACCAAGGTCAATCACAAGATAATCGCAGTCTACATTTTTAAAAGCCTTAATGAGCTTATTTTTTTGTGGAGCTTTTAAAGTTGAAAGTCCTGGAATTTCTGAGTCCCCTGCAATAAAGTAAAGGTTAGGATAATCTGTCTTTACGACTATATCGTTGAATTCACCATGGCCAGTGAGCCATGTTCCTAATCCTTGTTTAGGTGATTGAACACCAAGAACAAGGTGAAGGTTTGAAGCACCCAGGTCGAGGTCTGCTAAAATTACTTTCTTTCCGCTCTGACCAAGAGCAATGGCGAGATTTGCAGATAAAAGGCTTTTACCAACACCGCCTTTTCCGCTGGCAACTGGAATAATTTGCATAAATAAAATTATACCATATATTGTAAATATTTCACAATAACGGAAGTCATTCTTATGAAAAATGGGCAGAAAAGGATGTAACTTTAAGCTTTCAATAATTTTTCTCTATTGAAAACGCAATTATATTAGAATAAAATATACAGAGTGCTATGCACATCATTTTTAACGGAAAATATGGAGCTATATGAATTTACGTATTTTAAAATCTAAACTTACCTATATTTTTGTTGTATTAGGAATTTCTGTTTCAGTAAGCTGCGCTCAAGACCGTAAAGGTGTTGATGAACAGTATCTGAAAAATTTTCTCACAATTTATAATTATGTTCAGCAGTATTATGTAGAAGAAGTTGATCAGAAAACTCTTTATGAAGGTGCCTTAAAAGGAATGATGGAATCTCTTGGCGATCCATATACTGTATATCTTGATGTTCAGGATATGCGTGGTTTGACAGATACTACCAGCGGAAATTTTTACGGTGTAGGACTTTCAATTTCAAAAGCTAATAAATCGACTCCAGATAAACCTGCATATGTTGATGTAGTTTCACCAATTGAAAATTCACCAGGTTTCAAAGCTGGAATTCAAGCTGGAGATAAAATTATTGAAATTAACGGAGATCCTACTCCAGAGATGAGTATGGAAGAAGTTCTTTCCCGTCTTCGTGGACCTCGCGGTGAACCAGTTGAAGTTACAATTCTTCGAGGAAAAACTGTTACATTCAAGAAAATTTTGATTCGTGATCTTATTCAGGTTCCAACAATTGAATATACCATGATTGGAAAAATCGGTTATATGCGTCTTATTCAGTTTACTCCTGATACAGCACCTGGAGTTGAAAAAGCAATCAACTATTTTGAACAGCAGGGTGGATACGATGGACTTATTATCGACCTTAGAAATAATCCGGGAGGACTTTTGGACAGTGCAGTAAAAACTGCAGATAAGTTCATTGATTCAGGAGTTATCGTATCAACAAAAAGCCGTATTGCATCAGAGAATAAAACTTTCTCTGCTACCAAAAAAGCAACAATTGTTGATAAAGGAACTCCAATTGTAGTGCTCATTAATAAAGGTTCTGCAAGTGCTTCAGAAATTCTTTCTGGTGCACTCAAGGATTATCATGTTGCTTATCTTGTTGGTGAAAGAACTTATGGTAAAGGTTCTGTTCAGCAGGTGTTGCCATTGTTTGAAAAAGACGGAACAAATGATGGTATTAAGCTTACAGTTGCACGTTACTATTCACCAACAGACTGCAATATCGATAAAATCGGTATTCCACCTGATATGGAAGTAAAAATGGGAAATTACTCTGATGAGGAAACAGCAACCTTCATTAAACTTGCAGAAGAAAGAGTGATTGAAAAATATGTTGAAGAGCATCCATCAATGACAGAAGATGATATTGCTGCATATGCTCAGGAATTAAAGAAAACATACAATATGGACATTCGTCTTTTGCGCAGACTCATTCGTGTAGAAACTTTGCGTACAAAAAAAGCTCCTGTTTATGATCTTGATTATGATGTTCAGCTTGTAGAAGCACTTAAGATTGTTAAAAATCCAAATTTCTCAAGTCTTGTAAAATCAACAAAGAGTCTTAAACAGCTCCAGGCTGAAGCAGAAGCTTCAGAAAACAAAGAATAGTTCATGCGTCAGTTTGTAGTAGATACAGAACCTGACTCAAAAGGAATGATTTATATTTCTGGAAAAGATTATAAATATATCCGTCAGGTTCTCCGATTGAATGTTGGCGATATGATAAAGGTTGCCTGTGGAGTAAATTCCTATGATACAACCTTGTGTTCAATAGACGACAATAAGAAAAAAATTACACTTCAGCTGTGTGATGTACAGCCTGAACAAACATCGCTTGAAAAGCCGGATCCTGATAAACCAGAGTTCTGGCTTTTGCAGTTCATTCCTAAACATCAGAAGATGGAGCTGATTGTACGTCAGGCAGTTGAAAACGGCACCAGCGTGATTATTCCTGTAATTGGTGAGTTCACTCAAAAAGGCTCTGAAAATATTCTCGGAAAAAAATCTGATCGCATTGAAAGAATCATTCGTGAGGCAAGACAGCAAAGTGGCTCTCCATTGGATACAAAGGTTCTTGAACCAGTATCGCTTGAAGCTGCGTTGAAGCTGATTGCAGAAAAGCAAGCGTCAGTTGAACAAAACAACAAAAGTTGTGTTAAAACATCACTATATGAACGAAATGAAGAATCTGTTACAATGCACCAGGCTGTCTGGCAGGCTGAAGAAAAAAATCCAGTAGGGTTTGCAATTGCAGCAATTGGTTGTGAAGGTGGAATAAGTCCTGCTGAGATTGCCTTGCTTAAACGTTCCGGTTTTAGTACAGTACATTTTGATGTAAATATATTGAGATGTGAAACTGCAAGTCTTTATGGAATGGCAGCTTTACAGACCTCTGTGTTGGAGATTAAAAAATGGCAATTGAAAGAATAAAAGTTTTAGGAGTGCCTGTTGATGTTTGTACTCCAGAAGATTTTGAAAATGAAATACTGGAACTTCTTGCTCGTCCTGGTGCAAAGCAGATTGTATTTCTTTCTGTTTGGGGACTTTTAAAAGCCAGAGGAAAAAATAATTTTGCAGAATGTGTTCAGAATGCTGATCTTGTTCTTCCTGTTTCAAAAAGTATCTTACGGGGCGCTGCATTCCTTCAAAAAAAAGTTCCAACACGATACAATCCGTTCCCAACTGTAATCAACCTTATGACAATTCTTGATAATCATTTTAAAACTCTTTACCTTCTTGGCGGACAGAAAAAGGTTTTACAGAAAGCTCAGGGAAATGTAAGAAAAACTTTTCCAAACTTGAATATTGTGGGTCGTTATGTTGGGTACTATCCACGAGCAATGGAAGATAATATTATTCAGGCAATTTATAAGGCTTCTCCATCAATGGTTCTTATCTCTGATGGAATCAAAGAAAAAGAATGCTGGTCATTTAACAGACGAAATCGCTTTTCTAACAGCATTTTCGTTTATTACAGAGATGCATTCGAAATTTTTTCAGAGCACAGAAAAAGAATTAAAGAAAGTACATTTGATAAAGGACTTGAAATATGGAATGAAATAATTCGAAATCCATTCAAAGTTTTCTTGATTTTCCCATATATGTATTATAAACTTTTATTAGTCTGGTATAGAGTGTTAAAAAAATAAGTAAACATTGGAAAAAGTTAAATTATTATTATTAAAAGATAATCCTGAACTAGCAGCTTTTGTACATTACACAATGGATGAAAATTGCCAGTTTTTTTATTCTCCAGGTATTCCTCCTCATGCAGTGTCTTCTGATTCTTTTATACTTGAATCAACTTATGATTTATTCAGAAGAGAAGAAATAAACGGAAATTCTCTAGCTTTAAATAAAAGACATATATTTCTTGAATATGATGCTATCCCAGCGCTCAATGGAAAATTACCGACATTAAAAAGAATTCCTGAAAAAAAAATAAAGCATTTCGATCAACTTGTTGAACAGAGAATTTTATCTGATGAAAATTTTAATGCAATTATTGGTAATTGTGATGAAATTAAGCAACTGAAAAAAGAACTTTGTGTTGTAAGTGAAAAAGAATGTAAAGTTCTTTTTTGCGGTGAAAGTGGAACTGGAAAATCTTTACTTGCACGAGTATTGCACAAGACAAGCTTACGCAAAGATGAAAAATATATTAGCGTGAATGTAGGTGCACTTCCAAAGGATCTGATTGAATCAACTTTGTTTGGAACAGTAAAAGGCGCTTTTACTGATGCAAGAGATCGTAAAGGCCTTATTCATCTTGCAGAACATGGAACGATTTTTCTTGATGAAATAGGAGAAATGCCTTTAAGCTGTCAGACTAAACTTCTGCATACTTTGGATGATGGATGCTTTAGAAAAGTTGGCAGTGATGTAGAAGAAAAAAGTGATGCACGTTTTATTTTTGCAACAAATGCAAAATTAAAAGAGCTTGTAAAAAAGAAGCTGTTCAGAGAAGACCTTTACTGGAGAATTGCAGAGTTTACTATAAATGTTCCGCCTTTACGCAAAAGAGATTCTGATATAATACTGCTGGCAGAATATTTTCTTCAGCAGGAAAATTCAAAGTGCAGAAATAAAATTAAGTTTTTTACAGAGGAGGCAAAACAGAAGCTTATCATGCATTCATGGCCTGGTAATATCCGGGAACTGAAATCCTGTATAAATATAGCATCAATTTTTGCTCAGACAGAAAAAATCGATGCAGATGATATTCATCTGGAAAATGATTTTTAGTTTTCTGTTTTGTTTTTGTTTGAAAGACCACTAGCCTTTGAAAATATTTTTTCCAGGTATTTAATTTCTCCTTCTGACAAAGCAGCTCTGGATAGAATATCGATCCAGTATCTTTCCTGATCTTCGCGGCCTGTAATTTTAAAGAATCCGATTTTCTGCAGATTATCTGTAATTGATTTAACAGCAGACTGTACTCTGGAAAGTGGAACTGGTGAAAAACCTGAGCCTGTAATTCCACGGGATGTTTTTTCATTCTGACGGAACATATGATACGAAATAATCTGTACGGCATGAGAAAGATTAAGGGAAGCAAACTCTTCACAAGAAGGAATAGTTACAGCTCCAGTGCATTCGTTGACTTCTTCATCAGTGAGTCCCGTACGTTCATTTCCAAAGATTACGGCAACTTTTGCATCTGAAGAAGTTAATTCATCAGCCTTTTCTGCAGCATCTTCAGGAAAGTAATAAGTATCACGGCGTTTTTTGCCTTTTCGCCTGGTTGTGCCAAACGCTATAGCGCAGTCTTTTACAGCTTCTGTAATACTTGGAAAAAATTCACAGTTATCCCAAAGGTTAACCGCATGAATGGCAAGAATACGAACTCGTTCATCGTCAAAGTCTTCTCTTTTTCCAACAATACGCAAATGCTTAATGCCGTTGTTTGCCATAGCACGACAGGCTGCCCCAATATTCCTGCTTTCTTCAGGGCGGGATAAAACAATGTAAATATTTTCAAGTTTCATATAATTAAAATAACAATTTTTCCGATAATAATGCAATAGAGGTGTAGTTTCTCGAATATCTCCAAAAAAAGTATATATATTTGACAATTATATGATATTGGAGTAAACTATAAAACAAAGTATAAAAAAGTTTGCACTTGTTAGAGGGAGAAGTATGACTAACAATAACAATCTCGTACCAGGATTTAATGACGAGAAAGACGACAGCCTTAAGATTACACTTGATAAAATCGAAGACGTGCCAAATTGTCTTAATATTATCCTAAACGGATATGTAGATACATATAATTCAAGTTTCTTTCAGAAAAGAATTGCTAAGGTAGTTGAAGCAGGTTATGTAAACTTGATTTTTAACTGTGCTGCATTGAACTATGTTTCATCAACAGGTATTGGTTCATTTACTGCTTTTTTGAAGATGGTAAAACCAAAAGGTGGTGACATCGTTCTCCTTGAGATTCAGCCTAAAGTTTATGAAGTATTCCAGCTTTTGGGATTTTCACAGTTCTTTAATATTAAAAATTCAACAGAAGAAGCTATTACTCACCTTAAGAGTGATGCTCCAGTTACAAGCAGCGTATTCCCTAAGGTATTTGCTTGCCCTGTATGTTCAAAACGCTTGAAGGCATCAAGATCAGGTCGCTTCAGATGTTCTGAATGTAAATCAATTCTTGCAATTGATGGACAGGGTCAGGTATTCCTTGGCTAAAATATGTGCGAAAGCAACGTGCAGTATGATTGAGAAAGCCTTTTCGGTCTTACCGGAAGGGCTTTTTTTTGTATTCAGTGGTTTTTTACGAAAAAGTGCATAGTAAACTTATCATTTTAAAATTGTGGATAACTTGTGCAAAACTTGTGCGATTTCCCCAATGTCAAGTGGATAACTGATAAAAATACATTTTTTTTGAAATTTTTTTTCGGAATGAATAAATTACAAAATGGAGATTTCATTCTAATTCTATATAATATAAGGAATTAGAAATAATT
>JAHAZA010000090.1 GCA_018385415.1 Treponema sp.
CATGATTACAGTCCTGTTCATCTTTCAAGCCAGAAGGAGGAAGCAATAAAAGAATTCTGCAGGATGAGGCGAAGCATAATGACAGAGCTGAAGACTGCAAAACAGATTCTTCTTGCATTTCTTCTAAAGCAGGGAAAACATTATGACGGAAAAAGTTATTGGACTGGAGAACATAGGCGATGGCTGAAAGATATAAAAAGTCAATTAAAAATGTACATTTGTGGCGGAATAAAAATGTACAATTATTCAGCTAAGGCAACGCAGTCTTTAAGTCTGTAAGAATTTCCCGCAATTGTAATTACATGGGAGTGATGCAGAATTCTGTCCAGAATTGCGTTTGCAACTACTGCATCATAAAAAAATAGTTCTTGTAATAAGCTCTCCTTACGCAGCAATATTTACATCAAGACAGTTTCTAAGCAGTTTAATTGCTTTTGTTTCAATCTGTCTAACTCTTTCCTTTGAACAGCCAATTACATTTCCAACTTCAGATAAGCTCATTGGATTTTCTCCATTGAGTCCGTAGCGCATAATGATAACTGCCTGTTCTGTATGTTTTAATTTATCAATTACACTGTAAAGATTGCACACCGATTCCTTACTGATAAACTGGTCTTCAGGTGTCAAAGATTTTTCATCTTTTACCATATGAAGCAGTGTTGTCTCTTCCTCATCTGCACCCTTAACTTTTTTATCAAGGCTTGCAAACTTCCATTTATCATTTTTCATTTCCTTATACTTTGCAGAAGGAAATTTAATTCCAGTTGCTGTATCTCTTATAGCTTTCTGGATATATTCCCTAATCCACCATGCAGCATAAGTACTGAACTTTGCATTGCTTGACGGATTATATTTTTGTGCAGCATACATTAACCCGAGATTTCCTTCATTAATTAAATCTTCAAGGTCCATATATCCCTGATAATTTTTTGCAATTTTGATTACGAAACGGAGATTTGCCTCAACAAGTTTTTTCTGTGCCAGTTTATCACCATTAAATGCCTTACTGGCTAATACCTTTTCTTCTTCTCTTGTAAGAAGTGGAACCTTGTTAATTTCTTTCAAATAGAATGCACTGATTTTTTCCATGTTAATTCTCCTTTTCAACAGTTTCAGGTATCTCCCCCACAAGGAGGGATAATGAATATAGTTTTGAATACCCAAATCGTCAACTTAATGTCTATTTGAATATACACAGCTCACTGTATCAACTAGTGACACAGTCATTAAAAAATATAAAAAATTGAATAAAAATTTTATAAAAGGTATTTCTGTCATCCTTCTTAGTTATAGAAGGAATCTGAAAAACGACAGATGCTAATTTACTTAATTTTCACCTGAATTGAATGAGAGAGAGTTGAAATATTATTTGAACAATTAATGAAATTTATCAATATAGTCCCCATATATAGGGCAAAAAAAACCTGTCCGAAAACTGGACAGGCTTATCTGCTAATTGCGTATAAAAGGCCGAAATTAGTTTGCAGCAGCTGGTGTAGCTTTTGGTACACGAACTTTCTTTTCTACGAATCCACTGCGGAGACAACGAGTACATACATTGAGAGTCATTGTTCTTCCACTAAGTTCTGTTTTAACTTTGAGCAAGTTAGGGCGCCATGTGCGTTTTGTGTGGTTGTAAGTCTTACTTACTTTACATCCGTACAAAGGAGCTTTTCCGCAAACATCACAAGTTCTAGACATATATTCACCTTCCTTATTAATATACAACGTGAGTTCTTGAATAATATATAAATCTGGCATTATTGTCAAGAGATTGAAGTCAGTTCAAGGGTATCATAGGCAGGACTTACCGAGCCTCCGTTTTTAACGATTTTTTCAAGCTCAGGGAATTCCGGAAGGTTCTCTTCAATATATTTCTGCACACCATCATGGCTTAAATCATGAGTCAGATGAGTAAACCATGTATGTACCGGAAGTATTTTCTGGGCACACTCCATAGTCTGCTTAAAGCTAAAATGGGTTGAATGAGGCTTAATTCGAAGCCCGTCAATTATGGCATGGTCTAGGATTCCCTTATTCCTGTTAATAATTTCAATAGATTTATCACTAATATAGTTCACATCAGTCAGATAAGCTATGGAATGAATTTGCCCCGTACTGTCAGGCTTTGTAAAAAGATAGCCAGTAGAAGGAAGAGTTCCATGCATCATAGGAATTGGAATAATGGACATGGCACCAAGCTTAAGAGGATTTTTTTCCGAAAATTCCCCAATATTCCACAGATCCATCCGAGGCTTTCCACCACCTTTCTGAGTTTTCTTGAATACATAATCAAAATGGGCCATTACAGCTTTTTTTGCATGATAATCAGCAAAAACCTTAAGACCATCACCATGGCGGTTAAAAATGGAGTCCCATACAGTTGTCTGTCTGTGAAACCCGTCTTTTTGCTTTGTACTTGAAAAAATTCTTATATCATCAAGACCATGAAGGTGATCAGCATGCCCATGAGTTAAGAGAACAGCATCCAGGCTTTTAATTCCCTGACGAATTGCCTGTAAACGAAATTCAGGACCAACATCAATTACGATATTTGTTTCCCCATCATTCACAAAAGCGCTGGCACGAAAGCGATTGTTATGAGGATCTGTTGATTTACATACAGCACAGTCACATGCAATAACCGGAACTCCATGACTAGTTCCTGAACCCATAATCGTTAACTTCATAAATTCATTATAGCACAAAAAAAAGCCTCAGAAAAACCTGAAGTGCACCATTTTATGCTTTTTTGTCTTTTTCCACATCCTGTAAAGCAATTACTATACATCGTGAACGGTAACGGTTAAAAAATTTGGTACTAGATATAGTGTTTTATGGGGAATTTTCGTTGACCCTACACTCTATTTGGTGATAATATAGCGATGACTGCAGTCCAGGTGCTCGTTAAAGCATGGCTGCAGCATGCAGCTGTCAATGTGATGCCTTATTTTGACTGTTGCAGCTCTCTTTTCTAAGGGGTAAGAATAAATGCCATATTCTGAACCAGATAACCTGGCCATTGTTGCCTGTCCGGGTGGAGAAGCATTTGCTGATGAAGTTATCACTCATCTTCGCCACATGTACAAACACCGTTTCACTCTCAAAAACGATGTTATTTCTAAACGCTACGATATCGAAAAAAATGAACTGATCAAAAAGATCAACTTTGACAGCGATATCACCACTTCAGATGTCTGCATGCGTGGTGCTACAGACAAATACCGCCCACCAGTATTCAAAGTAAACTGCAAGTTTACTTACTTTATGAATGGTGAATTCAAAACAGAACTTAACGAATGTATCCGCGGAAAAGATGTATTCATTTTTCAGGATGTTGAAAACCACGAAGTTCTTAATTTGAATGAAGGCAAAAACAAACTCGCACTTTCTGTAAACGACCATGTTATGTCATTGCTGGTTACAATCGATGCAGTTCGTCAGGCAGGAGCTTCAAGTATTACACTTGTTCTTCCAGTTTACCCTTACAGCCGCCAGCACAAGAAAAAGGGCCGCGAAGGTCTTACAGCTTCTATGCTGGGGCATATTTACGAAATGCTTGGAGTTAAGAGAATCATTACTCTCGACATTCACTCTCGCGAAATCGTAAACGCATTCAATTCAATCTCACTTGAAAACTTACACGCAAGCTATCAGATCATCCGTGAACTTTCGAAGATCGTTGACCTTACAGGAAAAACAGAAGATCTCGTTGTAGTTTCACCTGATACTGGCGCAATCGACAGAAATAAATTCTATGCATCAGGTCTTAAGCTTCCACTGGCTATGATCTACAAAGAAAGAGACTACTCAGTAGTAACTCAGGATGCAAACTCAACAAATATTAAAGCCATCAAGCTCTTAGGCGACGTAAGCGGCAAGGTTGCATTCCTTGCTGACGATATGCTTGGAACTGGTGGAACATTGCTCAAGGCAATGAAGTTCCTCAAGGAGCAGGGCGCAACAAAAGTTATCTGTGCCATCAGCCTTCCATTCTTCACAGGAAACGCAATCGAACTCTTTGACCAGGCTTACAAAGAAGGCCTGTTCTACAAGATTATCGGTACAAACGCAGTTTACCACGAAGAGCTTTTGACAAAGGAATGGTACATCAGTACAAATGTTTCAGGTCTCTTTGCAAACGTTATTACTCGTGTTCACCACAACCAGTCTTTGAGCGATTTGCTTGATAACCGCAACATCATTGAAAAACTCGTTAAACACGACGCTTCAGCTGATGATGATGACGAAGTATAATTTCCTCTGTGCAGACATAGGAACAACTTCTCTTAAAGCAGCACTTGTTTCTGACAAAGGACAAGTGCTGTCCTTTTCTAAAATTGAATTTACATCAACCGACAAATCTAAAATTGCACTTGAGTGGTTTGAAGCTTTAAAGGAATCAATCAGTGCCCTGAAAAAAAATCAGATAGAATCACTTTCTGAAAATAAAAATTTGGTTGATTCAAAAACCGGCACACTTAACATTGATGCCATCTGCATTTCAGGAAACGGACCTACAATAGTTTCGGAAGATGGCACAACCCTTCTCTGGAACGCTCCTGTTGATTCTTCACTGATTCCTGACATAAAAAAAATATTACCACCAGAACTTTCAGAAAAATTTTCTCATTCACTTTTCTTACCTCGAATCCTTGCCTTCAAAAATCTTTACAAGAAACAGTTTGAAAAGCAGAAAATTTTTTCAGGCCCTGAATACTTAATCTGGAGCCTTTCAAATTCCCAGATTACAATTCTACCAGAAGACCGATACGAAGCTGCATACTGGAACGACCAGGTCCTTACCGCAATTGGTGGTAGTACAACAAATAAATCTTCACCAGAAAAGAATGAAAGTACTGCGATTAAATCTTTACCATCAATGGGTCCATTCGTAAAACCAGGATTTAATTGCGGCACAATCACCAAAGAAATCGCATCCCAACTAAAAATCAGTTCCAGTGCCAAAGTAATCGCCGGCGGTCCAGACTTTACCGTTGCCCTAATCGGCACAAATACATTGCAGCAAGGAAAACTCTGTAACCGCGCCGGCTCCTCCGAAGGCCTTAACTGGTGCACAGCAAAACCGGTTTTCGCTTCTGGCATCCGCACACTTCCTTCTGTAATTCCAGGCTTATGGAATGCATCAATACTCTCCCACAACAGTGGTGACCGAATTGCAGACTCTAAGCAGGCATACGAAAAAGAAAACAATGTAGAAATTTCTTTTAGCCAATACATCAAACTCTGTATTGAAGAAAAAGATAAAAACGGTGCACAGATTCTCCAAGAACTTTCAGACTTTTTTAAAGATGGAATTTCTAAGTTCCGCACTCTTTCAAAAGAAAACAACATTCCACTAAGGGAAACAGTGATGGTCACCGGAGGCCAGGCAAAGAATCCTTTGTGGCTTAAGCATAAAGCAGAATGTTCTCAAATCAATCTTGCAACCTGCGAAATTCCCGACTCAGAATTAATCGGCGATGCAGTTCTTGCTTCATATGGACTTGGGCTTTATGATTCAATTCAAGAAGCTGCAGAAAAAATGGTAAAAATAAAGAATGTGTTCACTTATAAAAAATAAATGAGGAAGTCTACATGAAGATCTACAAAATTCCACAAAACCTTAAAACAATAATTTTTGACATAGACTCAACATTATATACAAACGATAGATATGCCTTTGAACAAGTAGATGTTCAGCTCCGTCACTTTGCAGAAATCAAAGGCGTTACAGCTTCTGAAATCAGAAAAATGATTGAAGACTTCAGAACCAATTACAGTAAGGAACATGACGGTAAAAAAATCAGTCTGGGAAACACCCTTACCCACTTTGGTATTTCCATCGAAGAAAGCATCAAGTGGCGCGAAACACTTTTAGAACCCAAAGACTTTCTTGACCGTGATGAAAAACTGATTCAGGTACTCACAGAATTTTCAAAAAAATACAGAATGATTGCAGTAACAAACAATCCGGTTTTACCAGCATTCAAAACCTTACAGGCAATCGGAATTGAAAAACTTGTTCCAGACATCATCGGCCTTGACACCTGCCACAAATCAAAACCAAGCCGTCAGGTTCTCCAACTTGCTTGTGAAAAAACAGATGCAAAACCTGAGGAATGTCTCAGCGTCGGCGACCGTTACGACATTGACTTGAGCCTGGCCTTAGAAATGGGCATGGGCGGAGTTTTAGTTACCGGCGTAGAAGATGTTTATAAGCTTGCGGAATTTATTTAGCGAAAGAAGCTTAACTATTCGAATACAATTTCAATTCCGGGTAGATTGCCTGAATGATTTTAAAATAATGGTCTTTTGTCCAAATCGGAATATCGTATTTAATTCCAAGGTAGGCAATAAGCACATCTGTAACAGGCATTGCAAAACCCTGAGTGCGTATTGTCTGAAGCATAAGTCCTGAAAATTCCCAGTCGTATTCGTCGATGGTGATTAAATTGAAGGATTGAAAAAATCCTAACATTCTGTCTGCTTCATCATCATCCTTGGCTCCATGCAAAAGTTCAGACTTTACAATACCACAAATTGAATGTTTATCTTTTGAAATTTTTAACTTCAGAAGTTCCTTAGGATTTTTCCAGTAATCAATCAAAATGTTAGTATCACATAAAATCATAAAGTACTGATTCTCCTTAATTCATTAACTGCTTCTTCATCAATATCAATGGGTTTTGAGCCATACCTTTCAAGAGCTTCTTCCACACTCATTTGAGGAGGGAGAGGTGGCTGAACATTTGCTCTGATTTTTTTGATAAATTCCTTGCGTTTTTCTTCTGCTTCTTTGGAAACATTCAGCGTTACAGTGCGGTTTGCAGCTTCTGTAAGACTGTCGTAATCTTCAAGCGAAATCAATACACATTCTGGAACATTGTTTTTTACGATGATGCGAGGACCATTCTCCTTGACTTCTTCAATAATCTTTCCTGCTTCTCCCTTATTAAAACGGGTAATAGAAATTATGGAATTTAAAAGTTTTAAAGTGTTAAGAGCATTAAATTGTGCAGCAAGCATACAGACCTCCTGATTTTATCTACAATATCAATGTAATATTTATCTATTTTTTTGTCTATATTTTTATTGAGAAATATCTGTTTTCCAAATAAATCAGAATGCGTTTCCAAAGAGCAGATTTGCGCCATAAAAAAAGCCTTCAGGATCTTCTTAAAACCCCAAAGGCTTTTTTTACAAATAAAATCGCTTCGCTCTCCTAGTTGAAAGCCCGCACTGCACAAACGTAAATGCAGTAGACCTTGGGGTGGTCGGAGCAGGTCCCATTGCTGAAAGAGACTTTGTACGCGCCCTTATCGTTGGAAGCGTACTGGGACGACGACCAGTAGTAGCTAGCATCAAACTGACTTCCTCCGCAAAGACTACTTGCTGCATCTACTGTTGCTTTTACCTTCCAGATATCAAACAATTCTGCTACTGTTGGTAAATACCAGCCATTTTCATATGCAGCCCCAAGATTTGTTGCTGTAGTTTTATAGTTTTTTGCAAAG
>JAHAZA010000093.1 GCA_018385415.1 Treponema sp.
ATCTATATACTTCTATATTTAAATTTAATTCTTTATATTCGTTTTCTTCACAATTGATATAGATATGTGGAATTTTTACTTCAGGATTTAATTCATTGCTCCAGAGTTGATATAAATTTGGACGATAACCTTCATATTCAAGATTAATATCCTTCTGTTTCAGATATTCCTTCTCGTAATCAAAGGCTTCCTTGAAAATTTCTTTAATATCTTTATCAAGACAAATATTATCATCCGCTTCAAAATACAGACTTACATCTTTTGCAAAGCCATTTATTGACGAAAAAATGAGTATTAACAAGATTAAAAATTTTTTCATTTTATTTTTCAATTTCCTGTTCAATTGATTCAAGAATCTTATGCAAATCAAGAATAAGAATAAAGTTGTTACCGTTAGTTGCAACTTCACTTATGAATTCCTTTCGACCAGGCATAGTTCCAAAATCATAGTTTTCTGAAACCACTACATCAAGTTTAGTTACCACATCAACACTATCAGCAATCATTCCAAGCACCAGAGGCTGTTCATTCTTCTGCTCTATTTCAAGAACAATGATTGAACATTTGTCAATTGGCTTTGTAATTTTAAAACCAAACATTTCACGGAAATCAACTACAGTTACAACTGAACCGCGAATATTCATTACGCCCTTAAGATAAGGCAAAGCTTTTGGCACAGAAGTGATCGGTTCATAATTCAAAACTTCTCTAACATAATTAACAGGTACTGCAAAGGAACCTTCACTAAGTGTAAATGTAAAGAATAAATCATCAGCCATATGACCCCCAAAAAAGACATACTTTTTTTTATCTAATTATACTTATACATATCTATTTTCGGCTTATTTTTCAAAATCATGAAGTCTTATTAATGAAATTTCATAATTGTGCCGATATTAAAATGTAAAAATCTGCAAAAGCAGATTTTCTGGAGATTTTTATGGCAAGAAAAAAATCCACTGAACCTACAATCAAACTGCAGGATTCGGTAGGAATTGAACAAGCTGCAACTATCAAGAAACAATTCTCAGAAGCACTTAAATCAAAAAAAACAGTTTCTCTTGATATTTCAGCTGTTACTGACATTGATACTTCAATTCTTCAAATAATTTTGTCTGCAAAAAAAGATGCAGATGTCAAAGAAAAGGAATTTTACATTACTGGAACTATTCCTGAAGATATCCAAAAGCTTCTCTCCTTACTTTCAATCTCCTTGCCATTAAAAGCGGAGGTGCCAGTTGTTTGATCAGGTAGCAAACGTTTTCTTTGACGAAGCCAATGAACTTTTAGACAATCTTGAAGGTTATCTTCTTACTCTCGAATCAGAACCCGATAATCAGGAAGTTATCTCAGCAGTTTTCCGTGCTATGCATACTATTAAGGGTTCTTCGGGAATGTTCGGCTTCGATGAAATTTCTAAGTTTACCCACAAGATGGAAAATACTTTCGATATGGTTCGTAACGGAATCGTACCTGTAACACCTCAGCTTATTAACCTCACCTTACAGGCTCGTGACCATATTCGCTCACTTCTAGGCACAGAAATTACTCCTGAACTTCAAAATGCTTCTCAATTCATTATTGAAGAACTGAACCGCTGTGTTGAGCCATACCAGAATAAAAACGAACAATTTTCTGTTAATCCGACAGCGCCTTCTCCACAGGAACTTACAGCCCAAATTGGACTTAAAACAGAAAATGCTTCTCAATCAGAAGAAGAACCACAGCAAACCTGGCGTATCTCTTTCATTCCCTCTGCTAATATCATGCAAAACGGAACACGCCCTGAACTCTTAGTTAAAGAACTTGCCGAAATGGGAACTGCTACAGTTGTCACTTTCCTTGATAAAATTCCTACATTATCAGAACTTTCGCCTGACAACTGTTATCTTTATTGGGATATTATTCTTACAACAACAAAATCAGAGAATGACATTCGTGATGTTTTCATTTTTGTTGACGACGACTCTACAATTAAAATTGAAAAGATTGATGATACAGGAATTCACAAAAAGCTTGGTGAAATTCTTATTTCCCGCAATCTTTTAACAGAAGAAGATCTTACAAGAGTTATTGATGAACAGAAAAAAGTTGGAGATCTCCTTGTTTCTAAAAATGTAGTTTCTCAACAGCAGATTGATGCCGCCCTTGCAGAACAGCAGCATTTGAACAAGCTGAATAAAGACAAAGAAATCGCACAGAATCTTACACCAGCCACAAATCAGTCTCAAATTGGAAATCAGACAATCAGAGTTAATTCCCAAAAGCTAGATCAGCTTGTTGACCTTGTTGGTGAACTTGTAACTTTCAATGCTAGACTTTCTTCAATTTCTTCAGAAATCAAAAATTCCAATCTTTCAACTTTAATAGAACTTGGTGAAAACCTGATTTTTTCTCTTCGTGATACTTCCATGGATATGCGTATGCTTCCAATCGGAACAATATTCTCACGCTTTAGAAGACTTGTTCACGACCTTTCAAATCAGCTTGGTAAAAACATCGAGTTGGTTACAGAAGGTGCCGAAACAGAACTTGATAAAACGGTCATTGAAAAGTTAAATGATCCACTTGTTCATTTAATTAGAAATTCCTGTGATCACGGTATTGAAAATCCAGAAAAACGTGCTTTACTTGGAAAAAATGCTACCGGCACTGTAAAGCTTTCTGCTAAACACGCAGGTGCTTTCGTTTTAATTACTATCTCCGATGACGGCGGCGGTCTTAATCGTGAGGCAATTCTTAATAAGGCAATAGATAAAGGACTTATAAAGACTACAGATCAGCTAACTGAACAACAGATTCATGAATTAATTTTCCAGCCAGGATTTTCCACTGCAAAAGAAGTTTCTGCAGTATCTGGTCGCGGTGTTGGAATGGACGTTGTTAAACGTGATATTGATTCCCTTGGTGGTTCTATCAGTGTCGAAACAACTCCAGGAAAAGGTTCAAGCTTTATCCTTAAGATTCCATTGACTCTTGCAATCATCGAAGGAATGATGGTTCAAATTGGTGAAAACAAATATGTCATACCAGTTTCTGGTGTTGAAGAATGTATTGAATTTGAACCAAAAGATAATTCAGATTTCTTGTGCTCACATATCGTTGCCCGGGATGAATACCTTCCTTGTATCAATATGCGCAAGTATTTTGAAATTGACGGTCAGCCACCAGAAGAGCAACAGGTTGTTATTGTTAACGATCAAAACTCCAAGATTGGTATTATTGTCGATCATATTATAGGAAACCATCAGACAGTTATTAAACCACTTGGCAAACTATTTAAGAGAATTGAGGGACTTTCCGGTTCTACAATTTTAGGCGATGGTTCTGTTGCTCTTATTCTTGATATATTCAAACTTTCTGATATCATTAGAAAGATGGATTTAAATACAAAATGAATGATATGAACCGACTGCCAGCATCTTCAGCTTCTCCAACATTGTCAGCAGGTCTTTATACCCAGCAGCAGCTGACACAGGCGCAGTTTAAACGCATTTCTTCATTTATGGAAAAAACTACAGGTATTAAGATGCCGGATTCAAAGCGCACAATGATTCAATCGCGCCTTGCAAACCGTCTTAAAGTCCTGCACTTTAATGATTACGCTCAGTATATCGATTACGTATTTTCGACTTCAGATACAGCAAATGATGAAATCGTAATGATGATCGACCTGCTGACTACAAACCTGACACACTTTTTCAGGGAAAAACCACATTTTGACTTTATGACCAGCACAGTGCTTCCTCACCTGGCCGAATGTGGAATTACTTGCCCTCAGATCTGGTCTGCTGGTTGTTCTTCAGGAGAAGAACCTTATACTCTGTCAATTGTCATGAAGGAATTTATGGCAGCAAACAGGGGAGTTTTTACAGATTATTCAATTCTTGCGACAGATATTTCTACAAGAATCCTGTCAAAAGCAGTGGATGCTATTTACCCTCTTGAGAGTGTGGAGAAGCTTCCATATGACATTAAGCATAAGTATTTTCTAAAAAGTAAAAATCCGGATAAACCTTATGCTAAAGTAAAAAATGAGGTACGCAATAAAATTCATTTCGACAGACTGAATTTTATGGACATATCTTTTAATATTCGGCCAAAGAAACATATTATCTTTTGCCGTAACGTGTTGATTTACTTTGATAAACCGACACAACTTGAAGTTATAAGAAAACTCGTAGACTGTCTTGAAGTTGGAGGCTTCCTGTTTCTGGGACATTCAGAAACAATATTTGGAGGCAATTTACCTTTAAGAACAGTTTCCACAACTGTCTTCCAGAAGACTAAGGAGTGTTAGAGATGCCGATAAAAGTTTTAATTATTGATGATTCAGCTTTAGTTCGAGAAACTTTAAGTCAAATTCTCAATTCAGACACAGACATCAAAGTAATAGCTACAGCCTCAGATCCAATTTTCGGAGCAAAAAAAATAAAGGTTGAACGACCAGATGTTATTGTCCTTGATATCGAAATGGCTCGTATGGATGGTCTCACATTTTTAAAGAAAATGAATGAAACAGTAGATCCAATTCCATGTGTTGTTTGTTCTACAATGATTTCTGAAGGTTCAGAAAACGCAATGAAGGCTTTGGAATACGGTGCAGCAGAATTGATTCAGAAACCTGCATTGGGCACACGAAAATTCCTCGAGGAATCAAAAGTTAGAATTTGTGATGCTGTAAAATCAGCTTATAAATCAACCAACAATTTAAAGAAATTGATTCCTTCACCTCTTAATAATAAAAGAACTGTTCAGCCTAAATTAAGTGCTGATGTAATTCTTGATAAACCATCTGCACTTTCAACACCGCTTGAAACAACAGAACGCGTTGTTGTAGTTGGAGCAAGTACTGGTGGTACTGAAGCCTTAAAGGATTTTTTAACAATGCTTCCTGATGATGCGCCTGGTATTGTAATCGTACAGCATATGCCAGAGCACTTTACAGCTGCATTTGCAAATCGCCTTGATGGTCTTTGCAGAATTCATGTTAAAGAAGCACAAAACGGCGATTCAGTAATTCCAGGCCAGGCACTTATTGCTCCAGGAAATTATCATATTCTTCTGAAACGTTCAGGAGCCAGATATTATGTAGAAATTAAAGAAGGTCCTCTTGTTTCACGACATCGTCCTTCCGTTGACGTTTTATTCCGGTCAGCTGCACGCTACGCCGGTAAAAATGCAATCGGCATTATTATGACAGGAATGGGTGACGATGGTGCAAAGGGAATGCGGGAAATGCACGATGCAGGTGCTTACACAATTGCACAGGATGAACAGTCGTGTATCGTTTACGGAATGCCTGGCGAAGCAGTTAAAAATGGTGGGGTTGATAAAATCGTACCACTTACAAATATTGCACAGACAATGATAAACGCAACTTTGATTCGCTCAAAGTAATTAAGATTTTACAAATTAATTTTAGGAAATAACCAGAAAAGGGAGATTATATTATGGCAGAAAAGAAAGTATTAGCAGTAGATGATTCAGCAACTATAAGAACAAGCATTTCATTCGTATTAAAGCAAGCTGGTTACGAGGTAGTTGAAGCGATTGATGGTGTCGATGGACTTGATAAAGCAAAGGCTGACAAGTTCAATCTTGTAATTACAGATATCAACATGCCAAACATGGACGGAATTGAAATGATAAAACAACTCCGTGGAACTGAAGGATATAAATTTATTCCTATCATTGCACTTACCACTGAAAATCAGGATACAAAGATGCAGGAAGGAAAAGCTGCCGGAGCAACTGGTTGGATAGTTAAACCTTTCACTTCTGAAAAACTATTAGCAATTGTTAAAAAAATTATTGGATAATAAACAATTCATATATAAGGAGCACCACTTATGAAAAGCTTGAAATCAAAATTGATGCAGCAGTCATTTTTAATTCTCGCTGGAGTAATTATTGTTATTGCTGTATCTTCAGCTACAACAACAAGAAACATTATTATTGAGCAGCAGAACAATAACTTTAATACCTTGTTTTCTGAAGTTCAAAGGCATGTTCAGAATCGTATTAATATTGAATATTCAGGTCTTCAGGTTCTTGCTAATCAGGATGAAATTAGAGATACCTCAAAACCATTAAAAGAACGAGCATTATTTCTCACAAGGAATGTTCAGGAAAATCAAGGTCACCGTTATTTTGTTCTTTCTGATTCAAAAGGAAACGCCTTCAGCTCAATGGGACGTGCAGTTAATATCAGCGAACGTGAATATTTCAAAAAGGCCATGAGTGGTGAAAAATCAGTAACTGATCCAATTATGAATAAGATTCTTAATGCAAATGCACTTTTGTTTGCAGTTCCTTATCGTGATTTGGATAATAAAATTGCTGGTGCCCTTTGTATTGATACAACAACAGATCTTCTTAACACAATTTGTTCAGATATTGATGTTTCAGAAAACTGCGATGTATTCATGGTATCTCGTGAAACCGGAAAAATAATTGGTTCTTCAAATAACGATGTTTATAGAATTGATTCGATTATTGAAAACGAAGCAGTTACTGATAAAAAATTTAAGCCAGTTGCTGACCTTACAGCAAAAGTTCGTGCCGGTGAAGCAGATTCAAAACTTATTATTATTAAAGGTAAAAGATATTTTGCAGCTTATGCTCCATTACCAGGAACTCCATGGGCTATTCAGATGATTACACCATATTCTGATTTCAATGATGGTGTTAAAAAAATGGCTATTTATAATAGTGTTCTGGGAGCACTCCTTGCAATTATGGGAACACTCTTCTTCTTCCTTTTTGCTAAGGGCCTTGGAAAAGGACTTAATGTTTCACAGAAAATGCTTGATGATGTTGCCAAAGGTGATTTAAGACTTCCTTCAACAACTCCAGCAGAAAAGAATGGTCTCCTTACTCGCAATGATGAACTTGGTGCAATGGGTCAGTCATTGAACGATATGGTAACAAATTTAACACATATTATTGCTACAGTTAGAGATTCTGCAATTCATGTTGAAACAGGCGGATCTCAGCTTTCATCTTCAAGTCAGGCAGTTTCTTCAGGCGCATCAGAACAGGCTGCATCAACGGAAGAAATGTCTGCAACAATGGAAGAAATGACATCCAACATTCGTTCAAATGCCGACAACGCAGCTAAAACCAGCAGCATAGCAAATAGAACTGCTGCCGAAGGTGAAGCAGGTGGCGAAGCAGTTTCTGAAGCCCTTACAGCCGTTCAGGAAATTGCAAGTAAAATCAATATCATCGAAGAAATCTCTAACCAGACAAACCTTCTTGCCATCAACGCTGCTATCGAAGCAGCCCGTGCCGGTGAAGCAGGAAAAGGATTTGCTGTTGTAGCATCAGAAGTTAGAAAACTTGCAGAGCGTTCAAAAATTGCTGCAGGTGAAATCAGTGAACTTTCAGGCCGCACACTTTTAGCCGCAGAAAATGCTGGTAATAAAATTAACGTAGTTGTTCCAGGAATTGAACAGACATCTCAGCTTATCGACGAAATTGCAACAGCGTGTCGTGAACAAGATGAAGGTGCAGAACAAGTTTCCACTGCAATCATTCAGCTTGATACAGTTGTACAACAGAATGCTTCAGCTGCAGAACAGATGGCAGCTATGGCAGAGGAACTTTCAAGCGAAGCTCAGAAACTTGTCAAAGCAATCAGCTTCTTTGTTATTGATGAAAGCATGGCTAGTTCCAACACTATTGTTGAACAAACAGCTTCAAAGAGAAAACCAAAAACTCTTATTCGCCATGCAAAAGATATTGTAATGCCTTCAACATCCGGAGACGAAATCATCGATTCCTTTGCTAAAGAACAGCAAAATCCAGTAACAGAATCTGCTACTCCAAATCTAACAGGAAGCTTCACCCCAAAATCATCAAACGATTTGATTAGTGATTCTGATTTCGAAGAGTTCTAATATGATACAGCAATATTTGACGTTCACAGTTGAAAATACTCGATATGCCATCAATGTATTCAAGATTCAAGAAGTTCTCGAATATCAGGAACCTCAGCGTATTCCATGCTCAAGCCCGCTTCTGCTTGGAATTATCCGTTCTCGTGATACAAATATTGCAATCATGGATTTACGAAAAAAATTTGGTCTTCCTTCAAAAATTCCAGGAACAGAAACTCGAACTATTGTTCTTGAAGTTGATGATTATGAAACTGGAGTTATTAATCTATATGGTATCGTTGCTGACCAAGTTTACGAAGTTATTGAACTTGATTCATCCAAGCTTGAAGAGCTCCCAAAAGCTAAAAACTTTTCAGGTGCCGAGTTTGTTTCTTCAGTGTTCATAAATAACGATGCTTATACCTTAATTCTTGATGTTAACAAGATTTTCTCTCAAGAGGAAATGGCTACAACCAGCACTCAAAAACCAGTGCAAAAAGATGATGTTGTATCAGAATCCGGTGTAACAATAAAACCTAAAAAAACAAGAAACCCTGTAAAAAAGGAAAGTTCTACTAAAACTTCAAGGAGGACAAAATGACAAATCAATTCTTAACTTTTAATCTAGATAATTGTCTTTATGCTTTCAAAGTATTTAAAGTCCAGGAAGTTTTAACCTATACAACACCTGTCAAAGTACCTTGCTCTTCATCTTATGTGGAGGGACTTATCAATTCACGGGATACTGGAATCTCTGTAATTGATTTAAGAAAAAAATTCAAGCTTCAGTCAAAAGAACCTGACAAAGAATCAAGAATCATTGTTGTTGAAGTAAACAAGCCGACAGAAGCTGATCCTGATCATTTCTGCACCTTTGGAGCTGTCTGCGATTCCGTTCAAGAAGTCCTTGAAGTTGAAGAAATGTCTATCGAACCGCCACCAAAATTTGGAAACAATATTTCCTCAGAATTTATTAGTGGTCTTGTTAAAAAAGATAGTAATTTCATCATTATTCTTGATGAAGAAAAAATCTTTTCTGAAGAAGACATTCTAAAATCAAATTAACAATTTATTTTATTAAATCCTTTAAAATAAAAAAAGACTTTCAAATTAATTGAAAGTCTTTTTTTATAAGCACAGCTTATAATCTAGTTATATTCATAGTCATAGATCCTTTCACTTTCAGCGCTGAATCCCTCTCGCCCAGAAGAAAAACTTCGATTGGAACTTAACATACTCGGAGGAGTATTTTATAACAAAACAATCGTCTGTTAAATATGGCCAATCGTCCTTCTATGTTAGCTCAGCAACGAAGTCTATCGTCCAAGTGGACAATTGAGCGTTCCTGAAAGTGAACGTCCATATAACTAATTATTAAACTCTCGCATTTTACTGCTTCTATCATGTTCCAACTTTATTTAAGCTGGAACATGAAACTGTTCAAATTATTCCTTAACTGATCCCATTGTCAAACCAGAAATAATATACTGTGACATAAAGCAGTAGAATATAATAATTGGAACCAAAGAAATGGCAATACCCATGTAAATAGCACCGAACTCTGTACGATAAATATCACCACGGAGCAACTGTACTAAGATAGGCAATGTCTTTTTCTTATCATCCTGAAGGAGAATCATTGGTGTAACGAAGTTGTTCCAAGATCCTACGAATCCGAAGATAGCCTGTGTTGCAAGAGCTGGCTGAAGAATAGGAAGAATGATCTGATTGAAGATTCTGAATTCTCCGGCACCATCAATACGTCCAGCATCAACCAATTCAAGTGAAAGAACTGATGCCATGTACTGACGCATAAACAAAATTGTAGTAGCACTAGCAATTGCAGGAATTGTCAAAGGAATAAAGCTATTTGTTAACTGGAGTGTAGCCATGAACTGGTAGAATCCAATGAACGAAATAGAAGCAGGCAACATCATAATGAAAAGGATGAATGCCCAAATGAACTTACGTCCTTTGTAATTATATACGTGCAATGAGTAAGCCGACAAAGCTGAGAAGTAAATACCCAACGATGTAGACAATACTGAAACTACCATTGAGTTCCAGAAACCCTTCCAAATCTGGAATTTACCCTGTGTAAAGTACAGGATAAAATCGCCAATGTGCAAGAACTGTCCTTTATATGAAGGAAGAGTGAAAATTGCACTCCAACCACCTGCCTCACCTACTGTGGCAGTCTTAAGACCAGATCCACATGTAATCAACAAGTTCCAGTTCTGAACAGCTGATTTACTGAACCAAAGAGAAAGTCCAGCATTAATTTCTTCTGTTGTTCTTGTTGCGTTAACCAACATCAACCAAATAGGTACGATGGCAACAACTACGAAAAATACCATTAAAAAGTAGATAATGGCTTTTCTTACTGTAATAGATGCTTTGTAATCCATTTTCTACCTCCCTATCTTCTACCCATATCGCTACGATCCTGCATGAAGAAGTAAATCAACATAGAGAAGATCATAGTAATTACGAATACACCCATGGCAATAGTAGAACCGTACGCGTAGTCGTTTCCACCCTGGAATGCGTTGTTATACATATATACCACCATTGAGCGGATCTTGAAGTTTGGTCCACCACGCATATCTGTCAACAAGAATGGGATTTCGAAGAGCTGCATACCACCAATCAAAGAAGTGATAAGGATGTACAACATCATTGGTCTCAACAATGGCAATGTAATGTAAATTGTCTGCTGTCCCTGGTTTGCACCGTCTACTACAGCTGATTCATACAAAGAAGGTGAAATAGATGTAATACCAGCCATCAACATAATCAATGTCTGACCACACCACAACCACCACTGGATGAATGCAACAATACCACGTGACCAAGTAACGCTTCTGAAGAAGTTTACAGCTTCGCGGAGCAATTCACCATCGAGCATAGATTCTGTACGAACACCAATGTTGAACAAGAACTGATCGATAGGTCCGTTTGGATAACCGAACAAAGACTTGAACAAGATAGCTACGGAAGCAGCTGTCAACAAGTTAGGCATATAGAACAATGCACGGAAGAGGTTCTTTCCCTTCAACTGCATACGTGGATCTGTGAACCAAATAGCAAAGAGAAGAGCAATTCCCAACTGTGGAGCAAAGTTGAATGTCCACATGATGAATGTGTTAACTACTGATCCCCAGAAGTATTTATCGTCAAAGAGACGAGAGAAGTTTGTAAATCCTATTGGGTGTACTGTGTTACATTTTGAAATTGCAACATCAAGTTTGTCAGCGTTTGGTCTCTCTTTTTCTGAATTAGAACATACTCTCAACGATACCTTTTTAGCATCATCGCTCTTGTTATAAGATATTGCACCAAGAAGGAATTTTCCTGAGTTTGTAAATTCATACAAGTTTTCTTTATCAACATTGAAAGATACAGTGTCACCATTAACTTTTACTTTTGCTCTCTGGTCAAGAGAGAAGCTGCGGTTATTATACTGATATTCTTTGTTCATCAAGATACTTCCATTAGCTACAAGACCAATGAAATATTTGTTTCCATCTTTGTCATATTCATAATAGTTTTCAGCAATTTCTACTTTACCGTTATGAATATTCATTGTCTGTTCAAGAACTACATCATGTTTAACATTATTTTCAACACAGTTCAACTTTCTAGAAACGAAGAATGTACCGTTTTCATTTTTGTTCATGTAGTCATTGTTATTTGAATATGTTGTAATAGCAACTTTGCTGCCATCAGCAGCTTTTTCATAAAGCTTTTCATCAACAATATTCAATTCAACCTGTTCACCTGTAAGCTCAAGAGTTACATACTGATCAAGTACCAAAGTATGTTTATTACCATTTTCTGCGTATGGAATATCTTTTGTAAGGATGAACATAACTGGTTTTTTAACCTGAAGTTCAAGACCTGTTACTTCAGTTACGTCTTTAGCTTTAAGTCCACGAGCCTTTGCGAAAGCAGAAACTGGAATACCAGCTTCTTTACAAAGATCAAGAAGATTCATCTTTGATGATTTAATTACTTCATCAAGTGTTTTTTCTCCTGAAACATATGCATAAAGGTGGGCATATTTTACTTTTGCTTTCTTCAAGTATTTCTGAACTTTAGCATCATCATATTTATTTTCAGCAACTGCTTTTACAATTGCCTTATTTGTGATAGTGATACCACTTTCGTTTACAACGTTAAGCAGATTACCCTTTTCTGAAACCAATTCAGCAAGAGTTGCTTTTCCCTCTTGATATCTAACAAGAGCAGGTGGTTCAGGAATGTCTGAAGACTTGATTACGCCTTCAGCAAGAGCAAACTGTGTATTTGATTTAAGCATCTTTTCCATTTCTTCATAACGGATTTTTGCAAAATCAAATCTAAGGTCATATACAAGTTTACCTTTAAGCTTAGCCGAAACGTCAACCATTTCTGCATTAGGTAAAACTTTTTCTTCTTTAACAGTTTCAGTTGTTTCTGCAACTTCTACTGGAGTTTCATATTTAAATGAGAGGAATCCTTTTTCAAGTTCATCCTCTGCTTTACTAAATTCTGACAAGTTCTTTGTAATTACATGAGAACCATGCCAGCCAGTCTTAAAGCCTTTCATATCTGTAAAAGACAACAAAACTGTGTAAATTGTTGGCCATAACTGGAAGAACAAGTATATTACGATGAATGGAATAACAAAGAATACACCATACTTCTGAAGTTTAGCCTCTGATCCTTTTTTTGCGGCCATAAATACTCCCAAGTTTGTATTTTTAATTATGTCGAAAAAAAAAGTGCAGAACGACGTGGTCACTCTGCACTTTTTTTCATTTCAAAGAATTAGAAACCGAGTGTTACGTTAACCTGATCTTTGAAATCAGCGATAGCCTGTTCTTCAGACTTTTCACCGTTCATGTAAGCTGTAACAGCTTCAGCCCAAATACCTTCGATAGCCTGGTCAGTTCCCTGTGTAAGCTTTCCATCAACGTTGTTAGCCATAGCAGCGAATTCTGCATAGTGGTTCTGTCCACCAAGGAATGGTTCGCTGTATGTATCTTTAATCTTGTTTACTACATTGTTGTTAGATACGAGGTCACCTGTATCTTTAGCCCATCTTTCGAGGAAGCTATCGTCTGTAGCAACATATTTGATGAAGTCTTTTGCAAGGTTAGGAACTTTTGTGTTCTTGTAAGCTGCAACCCATGTACCACCCCAACGATATGGAGCTGGTCCAGGAATCATAGCCCAGTCACCAGATGTTGCTGGTGCGTTTGGTTTAAGAACGTAGTGGAGACCCCATGTAGGGAGGAAGTAAGACATTACTTCGATTGATGTTCCTTTTTCGTCTTTGAGTTCACCTTTCATACCAGCGAACCAACCTTCTGCCCACTGACCCTGGCGTCCTTCGAGACCAGCGTCCTTCATTTTTTTACACATTCTCATGTAGTCAACCATTGCTGGGTCAATAACGAGTTTTCCGTTTACAACCCAAGGATCTTTACGAGCTCCCTGGAATGGTTTGAAGAGGTCACCTGTTGTAGATACTACAACACATTTTCCGTTTGATTTAGCTTTCAACATTTCAGCTGTTTCAACGAATTTGTCCCAGTCTGTGAAGTATTTCTGTACTTCAGCTGGATCGTCAGTTCCGAAATATTTTTTAGCCAATGAACGACGGTAGAACATAGCTCCAGGAGCTGCCTGCCAAGAAAGTCCATATACTTTTCCGTTGTAAGATCCAACTTCAGCTGGATATGCGATCATTTTTGATTTAACTTCGTTATAAACGTCTGTCAAATCGAGAAGGAGGCTATCACCCTGTTCAACATATTTGCGAACGAATGCATCTTCGAGAGCGAATACGTCTGGAGCTCCTGTTCCACTTGCGAGAACTGGGTCCAATTTGTTAGGGAACTGATCTGTAGGTGTAAGAGAGTATTCTACTTCTACATCTGGATGATCAGGTTTGTAATAGTTGTCAACCATTGACTGAAGTTCATCTGTGAATGACCAGATTACCAATTTTTTTGCTTCTTCCTTTTTGCCACAGCTTGTAACTGATGCGATCATTGCAGCAGCAGCGATAGCTGAAAGAATAATTCTACTTTTCTTCATATTTCCTCCAGGATACATGAACATAAAAATTATAAGAGCCCGAAAGCTAGGCCTCCGGTTTTCCTCTTTGTAGTGTAATTATCTATCCAAAGTTTTAAGTTGTCAACAAAAAAAATAAAAAAAAAGCCCTTTTTTTATTTTTTTCCCCTTTTTCAGAGGAATTTTTAGCTTTTAGTACCAAAATTCCTCTAAAATTTTGACTATTTCCAGCTTTTGAAGATGTTTGTGAAATATTTTTTATAACTTTCGTAATCTGATTCCAAAATTACCATTGTAAGAACAGCATTCTCTCCTTTTTGAAGTTTTGAACTTTGGGTAATAATTGAATTAATTTTTTTATTACTTGTTGAACCTGTATAAGCAGTTGAATAGACGGTTATCTGTTTTGGTGATTTTATAATTGAAATTTTATTCCATGGAAGATAAGCCTCTTGTGCAGAAAGAAGACATGTCTTGATATAGAGATCAAGTTCCCAGCTGTTAATTGTTCCTGCAGTTACCATCGCACTGTCACCATAGAATAAAAGATTTTCTACCTGGCCTGCCTGTTTCCAGTTTTCATCAAGGGTAATTGATGATGTTCCAAAATCGTAATTTTTTGATTTTGCTTTTCCTTTAGCTTTATGAGTTACATTATCTGCATAAACTGATGGCATAAAATTATCAAAGCTTTTATCATCTGATGACTTAAGGGAGCCGATTGCTACAACTTCAAATACAGAATCAGTTACGGTTTCAATTTTTTTAATATTGAAAATAGGAACGTAATAGTCGTAATAGATGTTTACATCGCCACCAAACTGATACATTTCCTCTTTGCTTCTGAAGCCAGAATTAAGAAGGACAGTTGCATCAACATAAGTAACTGATGGATTTACAGAAGAATCCTGCGCAGCACGTGGAGAAATTTCACCTGCATTCTGGCGGCGCTTTCCAAATTCAAAAATGAGATCATGAATATAGTTAACAATCTCTGTGTCTTCCTGAGCTACAGGAGTCAAGAAACGTTCTCCGCTTAAATCGATATATGACTTTGAAGGATCCAGTGTAAAAAGGAATTCAATGTTTTTAGGAGGAAGCTCTTCTGTTGCCGGTGCAAAATATCTGGCCGCATAAGTTAATTCATCATATGTAAGAAAACCAATGTAGGATTCACGTGTAAACGATTTATCGCGGTAGTAAACATATTCCCCTGATTTATCCTTGATATAAGGGTTTACTCCAGGAAGTGCTGCAGCACTGAATGCCATAACTGCAAAAGCTAAAAATGCTAATAATTTTTTTTTCATTTATATTTCCTTATTAATATATGTGCTTATTTAGATTCGGCAAATCTAATTATCTTTTATACAAAAAAAATCGACTGGCCTGATTTGTTACAAGCCAATCGATTTTTAAGCTGATCAGAACTATTTACTAGCCGTTCAATTTTGCAAGTTCGTCGCGTACAAACTGAATTGCTTTTGCAGCAGCTTCTGTTGCAGGAACAAGTTCTGCGTTTTCTGCTGTGCGTGGCTTGAACTCAACATTAGGAAGGTTCTTGTCACCTACTACGATACGAAGTGGATAGCCGATAAGTTCTGAGTCTGTAAACTTAACGCCTGGGCGTTCGTTACGGTCATCGAGGATAACTTCGATTCCGGCTTTTGTAAGTTCATCATAGATTGAATCTGCAACTTCCTTCATCTGATCCTTGTACTGAACAGGAATTACGGCAACCTGATAAGGTGCAACAGTCATTGGCCAGCATATACCTTTGTCGTCGTGGTGACCTTCGATGATTGAAGCAAGTGTACGGTCAACACCGATTCCGTAACAACCCATAACTGGTGTTACAGGTTTTCCGCTTTCGCCAAGGTAAGTTACGTTCATTGATTTTGTATATTTTGAACCCAGCTTGAAGATGTGTCCAAGTTCGTTTCCTTTTTTCATGTAGAACTTTCCGCCACATTCTGGACAACAGTCGCCTTCTTTACATGTGCGTACGTCAGCTGTCATGAATGGAGTAAAGTCACGGCCGATTTCTACGTGCTTGATATGGAATCCTTCTTTACCGCTTCCTGCTACACAGTCATGCATGTCAATTGTAGATTCATCAGCAAGTACTGGAATCTTAAGACCGATAGGGCCAACAAAGCCGTGTGGTGCCCCGGAATATTTAAGAACGTCTTCGTCGCTTGCAAGTTCAGCCCCAGAAGCTTTGAGAACTGCAGCAAGCTTTGTTTCGTTTACATCAAGGTCGCCGCGGATTACAACGCAGAAGAAGCTTTCAGGAATGTATGTTACACCTCCTTCTGTAACTGTCTTTGCGTTCTTGTATTCTTCTGTAGAAGAAAGATCGATTCCACAGTTGTAAACTTTGTAGATAAGTGCCTTAAGGAATGTTGTTGATTTTTCGTTGAAGAATTTTTCCATGTCTTCGATTGAGAAAACATTTGGTGTTGCAACTTCTTCAACTGCAAGGTCTGTCTTAACCTGTGGCTGTCCTGCTGTGTTAA
Source organism: Treponema sp. (assembly GCA_018385415.1). Lineage (GTDB taxonomy): Bacteria > Spirochaetota > Spirochaetia > Treponematales > Treponemataceae > Treponema_D. The sequence continues at coordinate 16,469 of JAHAZA010000093.1, forward strand.
GTGGAACTTCACGCTTGCAGGCAGCTTTTTCAACGTTGGCAGCATAGTCACAGTCTGGACAGAGAAGAAGTGTATCGTCACCTACTTCTGATTCAACCATGAACTCTTCTGAACCAGATCCACCCATTGAACCTGTGTCGGCTTTTACAGAAATTGTATTCAATCCCATGCGCTTAAAAATCTTGCGGTAAGCAATGGCAACATTGTCGTAAGAAGCATCAAGGTCAGCCTGATCTTTATCAAATGAGTAAGCATCCATCATGATAAATTCACGGCCGCGCATTACGCCGTAACGTGGACGGATTTCGTCACGATACTTTGTATTGATCTGATACAAAGTAAAAGGAAGCTGTTTATATGAAGAAAGTCCTTCGCGAACAAGAGCTGTAAATGCTTCTTCTGCTGTAGGAGAAACAACCATGTCCTGTCCCTGACGGTTCTGTGCTGTAAGCATTTCGCCAGCCATTTTGTCCCAGCGTCCTGATTCCTTCCAAAGATCACCCGGTACGATTACTGTAGGTTTAATTTCGAGAAGACCGGCATTATCAAGTTCTTCACGGATGATTTTCTGAACTTTCATCAATGAACGATAACCGATCGGCATATATGCATAAAGACCGTTTCCAAGCTTACGAATGAGACCTGAGCGCATCATGAGCTGATGGCTTGCGATAACTGCGTCGTTTGGTGCTTCGCGCAGTGTTGAAATAAGAGATTTACTTGCTTTCATAATGGTAAATATAATACTGAAAATGTGGGGGAATATTCAACTTCTAGTAAAAGATTTCTTCTTTGTGAATCTGGCCTAGGGATTCCAAGGTTTGTTTTAGGGTTTGAGCTGGGTTAGCAGCTTGATGATTTTTTACATCTTTACTGAAGCAATTCATTGAGAAATGCTGGTAAACGAAGACTTTCTGCCAGGCAGTGCTGGTTTTTGCCAGCTCGTCGGTTAATGCAAGACTATCGGTTGTAATGGCCTGGGTTTTTGTGTAGGCAGTTTTTAATTCGTCGCGGTAAGGAATGAAGATGCCATTCTTTTTCAGTTCTGTATAGCCTACAAGCCAGAGTTCAGGGATAAAGGAATTTTCATCGGAAGCTGCAATCAAATCCTGGTGAAGTGCTGCAGTTTTTTTTGCCATCCATCTCTGGCTTTCTTCGATTAAGTTCTGGGCTGGAGAATTGCCGGCTTTGAGTTCTTTGTCTATTGAAATAAGATGCTTTGTTTTTGCTGAATGAACCGGTGTCTTGTTAAGAATGATTACGTTTTTGCGGAAATCAATTTCAAGTTCGGGATTTTTTTTGAAGTAGCCTTCGGCGATTTTTCCGGCCTGGCCTACAAGGTATTTCTGATTAATTGAAAGTTGTTCATTTTTTCCGGGATTATCGCCAATAACAATAAGCTTTATTTCGGACTGCTGGGTTAACTCGTCAAGAGCGGTATTATAGACTACCGGTGTTTCTATCGGATAATCAGGCGTATCTTTTACAGAAGATGATTTCTGCAGTGGAATCAATTCCTTTGAATAGCAGGCCCAGCTCTGACACTGGTTCTTAAGATCTGATTTAAAATTCTGGAATATTTTCCACTGCTGAGGATTCATTCCTATTCACCGTCTACAACTTCTGCGTCTTCTTCTACAATCGGAGCATTCTTCTTAACATTAATTGCAAGAATAATTGATGTAACTAAAATTACTCCGCCTGCAATTCGTAAAAGAATATTTCCAAATTTTGGAAGGAGGAACAACACAATTGCTGTAATTATCATTCCTACCATTTCAGTTATATACTGCTTAACAGGAATATTCTGTTCCTTCAATTTAATAATTGTGAGAATTTCTGAAACAGATGCAAGAAGAGCGAAAATTCCTAACACAATACAAAGAGTTGTCCAGATTGCTTCACCCATTTTTATTGGAAGGAAAATACACAACGCTCCAAGGATAATGCTCAAACCACCGCGCACATAAATATTCACTTTATAAAAAGTATCATCACTAAGGCTCAGCAATTTGAAAAGAATAAAGAATCCAGATAAAATCAGGAAAATTCCCAAAGCAACAACAAGAACAACCACAAACTGCTGTGGAACGCACAATAATACAAGTCCAAGAATTCCTGCAAGAATTGGAAGTAAGTAATCAACAAACATAAATTCTCCTTAGAAGTAAGTAATATTTATCTATCAATTTTGTTATTTATAATAGTAAAAACTGTAAACAACTAAAAATCAAGTATACATTTTCATTTTTAATACTTATATAATTATGATGATTTTCTGATTATTCGTAATAGACTATATAATTGTTCGTATCAGTTTATGTAAAAAAGCAAATTTTCGTTTTACATTATTTACATGCGAGAAGAAAAAAGTCTTGATATCATCATCAGTGAAAACCTTCAATTTTATAGGAATCAAGCGCACTTAACACAGGCTGAATTAGCAGAAAATCTGAATATTTCAATTTCCCATATTGCAAATATAGAAAGAAAGGAATCATCGGTAAGCCTTGCTCTCATTAAAAAAATTCTCGATTTTTTCCAGATTACACCCAATGACTTAATGCTTGATAAAACCAAAATCGAAAATCTTTCAAAAGACCAGCAGATAAAAGCCATCATCTCAGAAAAACTGGATGGATTAAAAATAGATTTATACTCAGAACTTCACAATCACCTTTCAGAAGAGAGTACTGTAATATATTCCACACCTATCCGTCCAAGACAAAAGAAGCAATCGATTGCCTCTTCAAAAAAATTAAATAAATCTTATTGACAAACTAATTATATTTATGTTAATTTGAATGCACATTAGGAGCGATACCAAAGCGGTCGTACTGGGGCGGTCTTGAAAACCGTTGTACCTTCGGGTACCGGGGGTTCGAATCCCTCTCGCTCCGATACTAAGGAAGCGTGGTAGAGCGGTAATACAACGGATTGCTAATCCGTCGGTTCCTTACGGGCCGGGCAGGTTCAACTCCTGTCGCTTCCGATCTATCAACCTTTGGGTTATTTGAGGCTGTAGCTCAGCTGGATTAGAGCATCACCCTGCGGAGGTGAGGGTCGCACGTTCGAACCGTGTCAGCCTCGTAGAAATTAAGCTTGTCAGTTAGGACAGGCTTTTTTTGTGCCCTTTTGCTTTTTTAACAGTCCTTAACTTTCTGTCTTTGTTTATTTATTCCCCGACTTTCATTTTTATAATCCACAATAGCCGTTTTATTGTTTCAGGAGGAATTTTGCCAGGAAGGCATTTTGTGTTCCTGCAAAGGGCATAAAATTAAAGCCGTAGAAATTCCCTTAATCAGAATGAGATGACAGATAATGTAGACAAATCTTTCTTTTTGAAAGATAATATTTACCAAATCGTTTTGGAGTGATTTTATGAAAACTATAGGAATCAAACTTGCTGACGGATCTTTCTATCCTATTATGCAGGAAGGATCTGCTGAAAAAAGAAAGCTCAATCTCACAACTGTTAAAGATAATCAGACTACTGTTCAGGTTGATTTATACCGTTCAGAAAGCGGAACCATGCAGGATGCAGAATATGTTGATTCCCTTGAGATTAAAAATCTCGTTAAACATCCAAATGGAGAACCTGACATTTCTCTTGATATTAGCCTTGATGAGAATAACGAATTAAAGGCTGAACTCCATGACCCTGAAACCGGAAAAGATTCAACAACTACTGTTTATCTCGTTTCCAGATCACTGGAACAGAGAAGCGAACCATCAGAAGTTACTGAAGCAATTACAGAAGATTCAAATGAAGACAATTTAGATGATTTTTCTTCAGATTTAGATTTTGATGCAGAAGCATTTGATCTGGATCAGAGCCTTTCTTCTGAACCACAGGAAACTTTTGACAGCGATGATGATTTAACCTTCGATCCAAATACACTTAATGTAGATTCAATCGTTGAAGAAGAAACTTCTACAGAAACAGAAGAAGTCACAGAAACTTCTGAGTCTGAAGATTTGTTCAATGATGACTTTGACAATTCAGGAAGTGCTGGTCTTGATTTCTCTGATATTCTTGATGAAGAGACAAAAGAAGGATATGCCGGTACTGCTGACAATGAAAGCTGTAAGAAAAAAGTCAAAGTTCCTGTAATTATTTGTATCATCTGCGCAGTGATTTGTATTCTTGCAGTTCTTTTAATGCTTTTTGTAATTCCTACAAGCTTCAATATTCTTAAGAAACCTGCAAAAGAGCCTGTAAAAGTTGAACAGCCGGCTCCTGTTGTTGTAGAAGAAGAAAAGAAAGAAGAACCAAAATACGAAGCTAAAGAAGATGAGATTGTTGTAGCACCTGCAGAAGAGGTAGTACCTGAAGTTCCTGCTAAAGATGAAACAGAAAGCAAGAACATCACTTATAAAATTAAGTGGGGCGATACTCTCTGGGATATTTCTAAATCTTATTATAACAATCCTTGGAAATATCCAAAGATTGCAAAATATAACGGTATTAAAAATCCAGACCACATTATTTCAGGAACAAAAATCATCATTCCTGCTGAGTAATCGCTGGTTAAATTGAGTAAACATGAAATTGAAAAATTACCTCTTTCTCTGCTGCATATTATTTGCAGCAGCTTTAACTATTGGCTGTGCAAATAATCTGAAACCACAGAACCCTCTGCAGGAAAAGTATGGCCCGGATGCAGATTATTTTATTGGTCTTCAGGAACTTCAAAATAAGGATACAAAAAAAGCACTCAGACATTTTACAAAAGCCAGTACTCAAGGTTCTAAATATATCCGACGCAGAAGTCTTGAGCAAAAAATTAAATTAGGAAACATCAAACAACAGGTTGCTGGCGCAAAAGAATATCTTGCTCTTTACAATGACGATGCAGCCCTTATCTTTGCTGGAAAAATTTTCTTTGAAAACAAAGAATACGCATTATTGCTTGATTCAACCAGCTTTATCGATATTACGAAATGTCCTAACGAGCTGGCAAAAATGAGAATTACCGCAATGAGCGAAAAAAAAGATTCCCGGCTTACCTCTACAATCTGCCAGTGGTTTACAGGCCGCAAGATTACTTCTGATCATTTGGATTTCTACTACGGTCCGCTTACTCAGATTTTAAATTCAGATGAAAGTGATTTTGCAAAAGCACTTTCAGTAATTATTGATTTTAGAATTTTGGTTTCAGAAAAAGATTATTTTTCGGCAATGGAATTAATTCCTTCTGTAAAGGAATTTTGCGAGAAGTCGCAGGTTATTCCATTTACGAATTTTCTTGTCGCTGATCTTGGCCGATGTTATTACACCTCTAGTACAAAATACAAAGAAAATGCAGAATACTTTGAGGCACTAAGTAACTCTTCTTTTGCAAGAAACAATGCTGTTAAATATTTTTCGTTAATCTATGCCGGTCGTATTAATGACAAATCTGGTGTTTATATTTCACGGGCTGAGAAAAACTTTATCGATGCAATGAATTGTGCACCCACAGCTGAAGATTATGATATGGCACTCTGGTTTTTACTGAATACAAATCTTTCTGTTTCAACAGACCGCTGTGTTGCAACAATAGAACAATATGCATCGACATGGAAAAATCCTTACTATTTTACTGATGTATTAGACAATCTTTCGCTTTTACTTTTTACAAGTGGAAAATGGAGTTCATTTCCAAAAGTGTATAAAGCCTTAGATGGCTATGGTGATAATGCAACTACATCAAAATTTGCATACATTACCGGTCAATTGATAAATAAAGGGCTTTTAAAAGGAACTGAAGAAGATAAGACTGCTGCATTCTCAAAAGCATTTGAATTAAATGCTGGAACTGATATTTATTACAGACTTCTTGCTGCTAAAGAATTGGACATTAATTTAAAAGAAATCGAAAGCAAAATTTTTACACCAACAACAGCAGTTAGTGCAGCAAATGATGCTGAAGCAGAAAAACTTTTACTAGGCTATGCTGATTTCGGTTTTGAAGATCTGATATATCCTGAATGGCAATATTTCTACACATTGAACAATAAAATTTTCGATATCAATACAATCTGTCAGGCCGCAGAATTCCTTCGTAAATGTGGAAATTCCACCAACAGCAATTATTACAAAAGCCTTCACATGGTTACAAAAACTACTAACCTTGATAATTCCCCACTTACACGAAAAGTGTTCGAACTTTCATATCCAAAAAATTTTTCTAAAGAGATTAAGGCAGCTTGTGAAGAATTCGGTGTAGAAGAATACGATATGCTGGGACTAATTAGAACTGAAAGCTTTTTCAATCCTATTGTCGAAAGCCGTGCCGGAGCTCTTGGTTTGTCACAACTAATGGAATCTACTTTCAATGATTGCGCATCAAGATTGAAAATTGATAATGCAAATATTACAGATCCTCAAACTAACATTCGTGTAGGAACTTATTATTATTCCAGCCTCGTTAATCGTTTGGATGATTCTGATATTCTCGCTCTTTTTGCTTACAATGCTGGAATTACAAGAGTACGAAGATGGTTGCAGTCTTCCAGAGTTGGACTTGGTTTATTCAAAAATCTTTCTTCGGATTTATTTCTTGAAACAATTCCCATTTCTGAAACACGAAATTACGGAAGGAAAGTTATTCAAAGTGCAGCAATCTATGCATGGCTTTATTATGATAAAAACCCTTGTGACATCATTGATGAAATGATGTAATCTGGAGTCTATATGCACGACCCTTTATCAAATATTTTACCTGAGTTTATGCACTTTAATTCTCTGCAGGCAACACAGATTGTTCTGCTTATGGGAATCGTAATGTTTTTTGGTGCACTGGGAGGAAGACTTTTTCAGAAGCTGAAAATTCCGCAGGTTGTCGGATATATTGTCATTGGAATTATTATCGGTTCATCTGGATTTCAGATTTTAAGACCAGAAACAATTGCTGCTTTAAATCCTATCAGTACTGTTTCACTTTCGTTGATTGGATTTTTAATTGGTGGGGAATTGAAGCTTAATGTCATAAGAAAATATGGGAAACAGTTTATCGGCATTCTTCTTTTTGAATCTATCACTCCATTTTTTATCGTTGGATGTATTGTAACTACAGTTTCATTTTTCTTTACAAAGAACATAACCTATTCTCTCGCCATAGGACTCGTTCTTGGTGCCATCTGTTCTGCAACCGCACCAGCAGCTACAACTGATGTTCTTGTTGAATACAGAACTCGTGGACCTCTAACAACAACAGTTTACGGAATCGTTGCAATGGATGATGCAGTTGCCCTGATTCTTTACGCAATCGCATCAACAATTGCTTCTACACTTCTTGGCGGTAAACAGATTTCATTATGGATTCAGCTTCTTACAATCGCAAAAGATATTTTCGGTTCAATACTTGTCGGTAGTATTTTTGGTTTTATTCTAAGCCTCATCGTCCGCAATGTTATGAAGGATGAAGGAAGAATTCTTTCGTTCTGTCTTGGAAGTCTTTTTCTCTGTACCGGTGTATGTGTAATTCTTGGGCTTGATAATATTCTTGCTGCCATGTCCATTGGATTTTTTATGGTGAACTTTGCTCCGGCAAAGACTCGTTCTGTTTTTGATTTGACTTCAAAATTTACTCCACCGGTTTATGTTCTCTTCTTTGTTCTCGTTGGAGCAAAGCTTGATATCTGGATTATCACTCCATATCTTGGTCTTATGGCAATTCTCTATGTTGCAGGAAGAACTTTCGGAAAAACAATCGGTTCCATGATTGGAGGCTGGCTTACAAAAGCACCAAAAACTGTACAAAAATATCTGCCTTACTGTCTTTTGTCTCAAGCTGGCGTTGCCATTGGACTTTCAATCGCTGCTGGTAATGATTTTCCTGAAACTATCGGACCGCAGATTCTCCTTATCATTACCGCTACAACTTTTATTGTTCAGATTATCGGCCCGATTTGTGTAAAACATGGCGTTACAAAAGCCGGCGAATGCGGACTCAATGTTACCGATGAGGACATCAAGAAGAACACACTTGTAAAAGATGTTATGTGGGGAAATTTAAAAATCTGCGATGAAAATTCTCCAGCCATAGTTAATGATACTACAACCTTAAATGAAATTCTTGATTCCTTCAGTAAACAACAGAATCTGAACTACGTTGTAAAAATTGATGATGAACTTGCAGGTGTTATTTCTCTTGAACATTTGAAAGAGGTTTTACAATTAAGTGAACTGGCAGAAGGACTTCTGGCTGTAGATATTATGGATATGCCAGGTCCATGCTGCAATCCTGAAACAACATTACCAGAAGCATACGAACTTTTTGAAAAATATGATATTCAGGCACTTCCAATCGTAGATGGAAAAAACAGGCCAATGGGTATCCTTGAAAAGACAACCATTGACCATTATATTCACACTCGTATTCTTGAACTGAATCGTACCGTTGACGATTTAGATGCATAAAATAAACGGCAGCGCTTTAAAAAATTCAGTTGCTGTAATTTTTAGCGTAATCCAGTAGTTTCATCGATGCCCATCATAATATTCAAACACTGAACGGCAGCACCTGAGGCACCTTTTCCAAGGTTGTCAAAGCGTGTTGTTACCATGATGCGGTCATCGTTACCATAAACAAATACCTGCATATCGTTTGTACCGGCAAGGGTATTTGCAGGAATGAACTGTTCTGGCAAAGTTCCTTCACCCATAAAGCCTGCAACTTTTACGAAATTTGTTCCTTCGTAGTGAGATGCAAACATTTCCCAAACATCGTGAGCAGTAACTTTCTTTGATAGCAGTCTTGCATGAAGACCTACAGTTACTGTCATTCCCTGGAAGTAGTCACATACATATGGATTGAATACAGGCTCAAAATCAAGGCCTGAGATTTTTTTAATTTCTGGAAGATGCTTGTGGCTCTGAGTCAAAGCGTAAAGACGTGGTGAATCAAGTCCAACATCACGGCCTTCAGCTTCGTACTGTGCAATTGCTTTTTTCCCTGCTCCTGAGTAGCCGCTTACTGCGTGAATTACAACAGGATAATCAGCAGGAAGAATTCCTGATTTTACAAGCGGATACAGAATTGCATTTGACCCTGAAGCATAGCAGCCAGGAACTGCAACACGGTTTGAAGAAATGATTTTTTCGCGGAATGATTTATCAAGTTCTGGGAATCCATAAGCCCATTCTGGATTTGTTCTGTGTGCTGTTGAAGCATCAATAATGCGGGTTTTAGGATTTGTGCAGAGAGCTACAGATTCAATGCTGGCTGCATCTGGCAGACAGAGGAATGTGTAGTCAGAAGCATTGATCATTTTTGCCTTTTCTACAGGATCCTTCCTTTTTTCGTCCTCAATCTGAAGAATTTCAATATCGCTGCGGTTTGCAAAGCGTTCATAAATTTTGAGCCCGGTTGTTCCTTCTTTTCCATCGATAAAAATTTTTGCCATTTCTTCACCTTGTTTACGAGTTTAATAGTTAAAGTGGATTTTAATAACTTTTAATGGATTTTACAACCAATATAAACTATACCCTTACTTAATTCCAAACAAACAGATCTGCCACTACAGCGCGAGTCCCAGTCGTGTCAGAATCCGTTTCATTGATTTAAATTAAATTCAAATTTTCTTTTTTGATAAAATTCTTTATAATACCATTTATGCGCTCAAAACTTGAACTCTTTAAACGTTATTCTATGTTCTTCGGTGGAATCCTATTTAATGCGCTTGGTGTCGCTTTTATTACAAGATCTATGCTTGGAACAGGACCTACTTCCTGTATTCCTTATGTTTTAAGCCTGCTTGAAATTAATAAATTCCTTACATTCGGTACTTTCACTTTTCTCTTTAATACACTTCTTCTTTTGCTTCAGGTTATTCTGCTTCGAAAAAATTTTAAGCCGATTCAGCTTCTGCAGATTGCGGTAAACCTGCTGTTTTCTGTGCTGGTTGATGTGGCAATGTTTTTTACCCGAGGACTCGTTCTTGATCATTACATTCTTGCGCTTGTGTACACTGTTGTAGGTTGTATTCTCCGCGCATTTGGTGTCAGCTGTTCTGTTGTAGCCGACGTTGTAATGTTAAGTACGGAAGCATTTGTAAAAGCAGTCGCTGAAGTTTCGAAGAAGGAATTCAGCATCTGTAAGCTTGTTTCTGATATGACGATGACAGCGATTTCGGCAGTTCTTTCTTTTGTGCTTTTTGAAAAAATCAACGGCGTTCGTGAAGGAACCTTGATTACCGTTCTTCTTGTTGGCCCTATTTCAAAGTTCTTTACCAACAGAATGGATTTTGCTCATCACTATTTTGAAATGGACGGCGAATTTGTTTACGAACAGAAGCTTAAGCTTCAGGAAGGAAAACGACTTGTAATTACAATCACCTCCCTTGCCGGAAGCGGTGGCCGTGTAATTGCACGTCTTCTTGCGGAAAAACTTTCAATTCCTGTTTATGACAAAGAACTGATCGACATGGTTGCTTCACGGGGACATTTTCCAAAGCTGTTTGTAAAAAACCACAATGAAAAACTCTATTCAAACATTGCTGAATCCTTCCTTCTTGAAAACTACAACTTCAACAACCTTAACTTCAGAAGCTACCGCAATCTTTTTAATACACAGTGCGATGTAATTTCTGAACTCGCCGAAAAGGAAGACTGCATTATTGTAGGTCACTGTTCAAACTATGTACTGAGAAATTCACCAAACGTTCTTAATATCTTCATTTCTGCAAACGAAGAAGACCGTCTGGAATATATGCAGTACAAATACAAAATCAACAGAAAACAGGCAGAACAAAAAATCCGCCGTCAGGACCATGACACAGAACGCTACTACCAGCACTTTACCGGAATCCACTGGCGGGATTCCAGCACATATCATCTTACAATCGATTCTTCACTTTTAGGCTATCAGGGAACAGTTGATCTTCTGGAAAAGCTTGTCCGCAAACATTACCTTGATGTTGATAAAGTTAAAGTTGTAAACAGAAAATCATTTCTGGCAAAACTTTTCGATAGATAGCAGCATAATTTCATTTAAAGAAATTCCCTTGCCACCGTAAGATTTTACTTATATAATATTAGTGTGTCAGAATTGTTTATAGTTGGAACTCCTATCGGTAATCTGGGTGATATCACCTTTCGTGCTTTGGAAACATTCAAGGCCGTTGATGTTATTGCTGCGGAAGATACGAGACATACACTTGAACTTTTGACCCATTTTGAGATTCGAAAACCTTTGATTTCGTGCAGGTCTCAGAATGAAGAAATTGCAGCTGATAAAATCATCAAGCTTTTGCAAGATGGTCAGTCTGTTGCATATGCAAGCGATGCGGGAATGCCTGGAATAAGTGATCCTGGTTCTGTTTTAGCCTACAAGGTTAGACAGGCTGGCTTTAAGGTTACCCCGATTCCGGGACCTAGTGCTTTTGCTACTTTGGTCAGCGTTGCAGGTCCTGGTGGAAAAACCCTTATTTTTGAAGGATTTACTTCCCCAAGCCCCGGAAAACGCAGAAAACGGCTTCGTGAGCTGATGGCTTTAGGAAATGCATTTATTTTGTACGAAAGTCCGTTCAGAATAGTAAAGTTGCTGACGGATATTGCCGATATTGATAGTAATCGACGGGTTGTTGTCGGTCGGGAATTAACTAAACTGCATGAAGAAATAGTGGATGGGTCTTCTGCGGAAGTTAGAGACGATTTTGCTTGCAGAGAGTCTATAAAAGGCGAATTTGCAGTGTTCGTTTCTGGAAATAATGCTAAACTTTCACCGGAAAATACCGATAATTAAGGTATAAGGCAGGAATATATGATGATTAACAAACTTACTGGTGTAACACCTATTAATGATGTTCAGAGCACAAAACGTACTCACAGTACTGGAAGCACAAAAGCCGCATCAGATTCTATCAGCGTATCAAAAGAAGCTAAAGAATTGGCAGAAGCATACTTCCTCAATGAAGTTGCTGATGAAACTCCTGACGTTAGATCTGATTTAGTTGCTCAGATTAAAGAAAAAATCAAAGACCCATCATATCTTAGTGCAGAAGTAATTAATTCTGCTGCAGAAAAGATTATGTCTAGCTTTGGCATCTAATTTAAGCGATTAGAATAGAAAAAAGGCGGAAGGAATTCCGTCTTTTTTTGTTTATACACACTTTACGGAGAATTAAAAAATGGCAGATTTCATTTTCAGGATTTCACCAAACATCGTTTTAGGATCTTACACTATTGCCCGTATCGGTCAGTATTCCCGTGATTACGGCTCAAAATTCATGGTTGTAATCGATCCAATGCTTAAAGAAGTTGGGATTGCAGACAAAATTCTCCAGCCTTTAGATGAACATAAAGTAGACTATTTTATTTTTGACCAGATTATTGATGGTGCAAATACTCAGACTATTGAACAGGCTTTGACTCTTGCCCGGGAAGCTCATGTTCATGGAATTATTGCAGTTGGCGGCTCAAAAGCCATAAATGTTGCAAAGGCGATTTGTTCAGTTTTCTATGAAGTACATGATCTTTATAGTTTTATTGACGGAGCAGCTCCAAATACTTCTCCACTTCCTTTGATCTGTATTCCGACAACTATGCGTGATCCGTTTATTTTTTCCCCATTTACACCGGTTATCGATTCACGCTCAAACAAAAACTGTCTTATCAAAAACAAAGATGCATTGTGCAAACTTGTTCTTTTTGATCCTAACCTTTCACTTACACTTACAGAAAACCAGACAGCTTCCATGTCTATCGAAACTCTCTGTATCGCAATTGAAAGCTATATTTCTCAGAAAGCAAACTTCTTCAGCGACATGATCGTAGAAAAAGGAACTGAACTTTTAGGATACGCAATGGACGGCTCTCCAAGCCTTACAATTACAACTCCAGCCGAAGTTCTTTTGACTCAGGGTGGATGTATGGCATCTCTTGCCTGTGCAATGAGTTCTCCTGGTGTTGCATCTTCTCTGGCACAGACAATCAATGCCCGCTACAGAGTTTCACGTTCACTTGTTTCTTCAATTCTTCTCCCTTACATCATTGAGGATGCTGCAAAATTTAAGGCTGACAGAATTGCAAAGCTTTCAAAAATTCTTCGTGCATGTGAAGAAAATGCAACACAGGACGAAGCTGTTACAGCATTGTGTGAATATGTAAGACAGAAGATTGCAAAAAACAACCTTCCAGCCCGTTTAAAAGATCTTTCTCTCTCTGTTGACCAGCTTGCTCTGGCTGCAGAAGACGCAGGACAGCTTGATTTAATGAATACATTGCCAAGAAGCATGACTTCTGACGATATGTTCGATTTACTCAAACTCGCTTTCTAATTATAATCAATCTTAATGATTGAACCACAGAAATTATTTCAACTCTCAGGCGGACAGAAACGCCGAAAACTGGCCCTTTCATTTGGGGCTTTGGAACGTGATATTGCCGGCATTGCAGAAAAAGGCTCGGAATATTCCTTTAATTCAATGCCTCGCACTCAGTATGTAAAGGAACTGGTAAAAGTACTTTTGCTGGATCCGAAACTGCCGCCTGAAGGTACTAAGGAGCTTAACGGTTTACTTAACGCAGAACCTTTTGACGAACGCCGTGCCTGCAACGTTGCCCGTAACCACCTTCTTGCTATAATCGGAACATTCCCTGCTGAATGGGACTTGATCATTGCTCCTCACAAAAACAATGAAGGAAAAATCGTTACACCTGAAGACCTTGAAAATTCCCTTAACGACGAAAATGGCGGACACGACACAATCTCTCAAAGTTCAATCGAAACACAGACTGTCAAACGCAATTTCTATCCGGGAATTTCGGTTTACGCGGAAGATATCCGTTCGCCATTCAATCTTGGTTCAATCTTCAGAACAGCCGAAGGTCTTGGTGCTGAAAAAGTTTACCTTTCGCCATTTTGCTGCGACCCGGAACATCCACGTGCTGTAAGAAGTGGTATGGGCTGTATTGAAACATTAGGCTACGAAAGAAAGACTCTGGACGAACTGCCAGCTGATAAACCTATTTTTGTTCTCGAAACCGGTGGAACACCAATTGATGAGTTTAAATTTCCTAAGGAAGGAATCTGTATCTTAGGTTCTGAGGAACTTGGAGCAAGCCCTGAGGCAATAAAAAAGGCAACTTACGGATGCGTCACAATTCCTATGATAGGATTAAAAGCTTCGCTCAACGTAGGGGTTGCCTTTGGTATTTTGATGCAGAAGTGGGTTGAATCGCTTCGTTAGTTTTCCTGTTCTTTAGAAAATGAAGTCTGCAGCTTAGCAGAAATTTTCTTGAACTGTTCTTCTGTTGTTATCTTGAACATTGAAAGGATTTCAGTATCAATCTGGTAGAATGCAACTTCACCTGACTGATAGTAAGTCATAATATCAGCAAGATAAACAATTCCACACAAGGTCTTAACGCTGTCTGGTGCTTCTTCTGGAGCGTGATGATATTTGATTACATCAACGATAACTTCAGGGAAGTTCCATTTCTTGGCAATTTCACTTCCAATTTCACCATGGTTTACACCGGCAATAAGACGTTCTATAAGGTCCTTCGAAATTCCCTTTGCTTCACAAATATTGCGAACTTTATCAAGAAGATCTGGATGAGAAGTTTCAAAGATAATTTTACCCATGTCGTGGAGCAAACCACAAATATATGAATCTTCTACAATAGCACGCTGGCTTGCAAAGAAGTTACGCGCAAGATTGTATGAATAGAATGCAACCTGGTAAGCATGTTTCCAGAGCTCGGCTTTGTCGCCACCGATTTCTTTAAATGTCTGGGCTGCACCAATACTGAACAAAAGGTTCTTAATTCCACGGATACCAACAAGACGAACTGCATCTGCAATGCTGTGACAAGGACTTGCAAGGGCAAATGCTGCAGAGTTTACCATCTTGAGAAGTTCACCAGTAAGAGAAACGTCGTTAGAAATCTGCATAGCAATATCTGACATTTTTGAATCCGGGTCACTCAAAAGTCTGTTGATCTGAGTAATATTTTCTGGGAACTGAGGAAGATTATCAATTAACTTAACAAATTCCGCAGAAATGAAATTGATTTCTTTCTGAGTTTTTTCGCTCAATGGCAGAATGATTCTTGTAATTGTTTCACCGTTTTCGCATAAAGTCTGGAAGTTTTCTTCGGTAAGTCCAATTTTTTCCAGCATAAGAATCATGATAATAAGACCAAGACCTGCACCTTCAGAATCGTCTAATACCTGAGAAAGAGCATCTTCAATAGAGGTATACTGCTGGGAACGGGATAATTTGTCGTGAATACGTTTATATTCAAAAAGTGTAAGACTTGAATTATTTCTGATTTCTACCTTAATTTTGTTATTACGAACCTGAAGGATAAGCTTTACATAAAGGCCGGCTTTTTTCTGAAGGTCAAGATAATAATTGATGTTATTAAGTGTATCTTCTTTGAAAGTTTTAAGACCTTCTGTGTAATCATCAGGATTTGTAATGTCGAGATTTTTCTGTTTAAAGTAAACACGCTTTGTATTTGCTTTTTTGGCATTTGTAATTAATTCATTAAGACAATAATTCAAATATTCAACCATCTGTCCCTGATCAAGTTCAGTTAAGAAAGTTGTAAGAACATCACCCATGTATACTTCCATTTCGTGTGGAAGTGTGTAAGTTGTTATGGTAAGAGGAATCCCTGAATTAATTGCTTTTGAGATCTTTGTTTGGTCGACTTTAATTCTTTTCTGCCCAGCCATCTGCGATTTTACCTTCAACAAATATTATGTGTACTATTATATTTTTATAACATAATTATCGGCTATTTTAAAGAGCTTTATGACCTTTATTCTTATAAGTATTGTAAAGCTCTATAAATTAGTCAAATTATTGAAACACCTCGGAATTTTGAGTAAAATTGTTTTATGCTGATAACTCCTTTTTTTGGTGAAGTTTTAATCCTTACAATGATGGCTGTCTGTTGTCTTAGAACATATTTTATTAAGAAAACCCGTTTAGACGCCATTACAACTTTTGCCCCTTTGGCTTTTGTTCTTTCAATTTTACAGATTATCAGCTGGGGATTTAATTTTTGTGAAATCTTACTTTTTCTTGTTTCGCTTATTGTTTTCATCGTTAACTACAGATCCTTTATCAGATTCTGCAATCACCTTTATGTTGATACTTACAGTACTCCATTTATAGTGTTTTCAAGTATCTCACTGGCACTGATTATTTTCGCTACAGTTATATGTATTATTTACATGCCACAACCTTTGTCTCCAAAAAAATATCAGGTCACAGTTACATCTACTTATCTCTCAAAACAGAAAGATGGCAGCTACAAGGAATCTGACGATTTATTTGCTGATAAAAGTCTTAAGCTGACAGTTTATTCTCCGTCATCAGAAAATGCTGACAAAACAAAAAATTCCGTAGTTCTTTTTGTTCCAGATAAAAGAGCGGCAGCTTTGGCTTATGAACCATATCTGGTTCTTCTGGCAAAAAGTGGTTACAAAGTTTATTGTGGTAATTTCAACTTTTCAACAGTTGAAGGAAATTTGAAATTCCTCCCTACTTCTGTTTCACGTCGTAATCTTATTCATAATGTAAGAAAAGAAGCTTCTGATAAAAAGTATTTTGATGCAAATCCACAGTTCTCTGATGCCTATGCCAAGGAATTTGAAATACTTATCAAGATTGCCGATGCTATAGAGCCAAAATCAAAATATTTCGCAGTTGTTTGCGATGGTGCTTCTGATTGTTTTTATAAAATCAAAAATCCAGCACGTCCTATTTCGGCATCTTTTGATCTTGCAAGAGTAAGTGAATATAAAACATCTGGTTATGGCTTTATTCAGCAGACAGATCCTTTGTACGCCGCAATAAAATATGGACTTAGAAAGGACAAAACATATTTTATACCAAGCTATTTAGTTACAAAAACTAAAGATGCAATCGAGGTAGCCAAATGACATTAAAAGAACTGGACTCTTACCTTAATTCCTTTTTAAAAAAGGAAAATTACTCAAATGACATTTCAAGAAATGGAATCCAAATCGAAAACTCTGCACCAGATTCAAAGCAGATAAAGAAAGTTGCCTTTGCCGTTGATGCCTGTGAAGCAACAGTTCTTGAAGCTGCAAGAATCGGAGCTGATGTCCTTTTCGTTCACCACGGACTTTTCTGGGGCGGCTGCGAAACTATTACCGGAACTTTTTATAAACGTGTAAGTCCTTTTATCAAAAATGATATTGCCTTAATCGGTTATCATATTCCACTTGATGCAAACAAGCCTTGCGGTAATAACTGGGGACTTGCTTCAAGAATCGGTCTTACAAAGGTTAAGACATTCGGCTCATGGCGTGGAATGGAAATCGGAGTTTACGGAACTTTGAAAAAAACTATGTCTGTGGAAGAATTAAGTGATAAGATTCTCGCAGGTCAAAAACCATCACAAGTTCTTGCATTCGGCAAAAAGGAAATAAAAACTGTAGGTATTATTTCTGGTGGTGCTGGAGAAGATTTTGAACAGGCGGCTGCTCTTGGACTTGATGCTTATGTGACAGGTGAAGTTGAACACCAGCTTTATCACTCGATAAAAGAAACCGGCATTAACGTTATTGCCGGCGGACATTACCAGACAGAAACAGTTGGCGTAAACCTTGTAATGGCAAAGCTGAAAAAAGAAAAAAAGATTGATGTGGAATTTATCGATATTCCAACAGGAATGTAAGATTGCGGAGTCTGGTCCGACGCTGGAAAATTCCTTCATAGATAAATAGTAAAATGGGAGTAACAATGATTACAATTTTACCACAGACAGATAAAGAACCTTTGAACACAATCGGATACTGTGCCGGCGTATGCTGGAACAGCCCTGTTGATGATAAAGAAAAAAACATCAAGCGTGCAAAATCCTGCATCAAAAGCGGTCACACAAGAACTGCTGAATACCCTGATGTTTTCTGTGTAATCGAAGGCTACTCTGCACGCTGTATTCGCGAACTTTACACCCACATCATCGGAACAACAAGACTCCAGAGTTCAACCCGTTATGTTGATGCAAAAAATATGAACGTAGAAGAAGATTTTTACTACCCATTTAAAGATGAAGCAAAAGAAGTTTATAAAGAAGGGCTTTCTGATATTATGGAAACATATTCAAAACTGGAAGAGCTTGGTTATCCAAAAGAAGATGCTGCAAATATTCTTCCATTGGGTATGTCAACCAAAATCGTATGGAAAATCAATCTCCGCGCCCTCATACATTTTATGAACCTCCGCCTCTGTGCAAGAGCCTACAAAGAAATCCGTGCACTTTCAGTTGAATTAAAAGACAAACTCCGTGTTCTTTCTCCAGAATGGGAATGGATCTGCGACGAACTTTTAGTTCCAAAATGCGAAGCCCTTGGATACTGCGACGAAGACCACACTTGTGGCCGTAAGATTACCAAGAAAGAAATGCTGGAAGCAGTTGAGGCTTGGAAAAAAAATAAATAACAATACCAGCAAAAAAACACGCACTTTCGTCATGACCCTTGAAAAATTTGATTTTAAGTATATACCTTCGCTTGTAGATCGGCTTGTGGAGCTTTGGTCTCCGCCTGTTGATGATATGGAATTTCGACGGACTTATGTTGAAGCTATCATCCGACAGAACGGCGCTGACAATGACATGCAGTTTATGATGACCGAAAACAATGAACTGTGTGCTATTGCTTTTGCAGAAAAAAAAGGTGAACACAATTCTGCAGGAAGCTGGTGGCAGAGTGTGTATGACGGTCTTAAAAATTCTGACTATCAGAAAATGCTTTCGGTTAGCAAGTCTTATCTATCAATGATGGATGAAAAAACATTTTCGTACATGACAGACGAAGATGTTAAGCTCAGCCTTTTTGTAAGCACAAAAGCAGGCTGGGGGAAAAAGATTCTCGATGAAGCCAAGGCATATTATAGAAAAAAAGGTTTTAAAACCATGTTCCTATGGACAGACTGCGACTGCAATGTTGACTGGTATTTCAGTCACGGTTACCAGCTTGTAGAAGAAGGAATTTTCGATGGATTCTCGCGAGCCGGTGAAGACTACAAAATATATGTGTTTAAAATGGCACTGTAATCTTTATTCAGATTTATTTATCAAAATTTATTTTCATACAATTTACTTCTGAATTTTACAATAAATCTAACAAATTTTTTACGTGCTTTTCAAAATTCCCCTCTACAATCAAAACATAAAAGCATGCACTTTTTTGTAGGAGGAAAATTGTATGAAAAAAATTATTACAGGTGTTTTTGCCGCTGCTGCTATTTTTGGCATCACATCATGTAGCCAGATGAATCTGTCAGAAGAAATCACTTCTGACACAGATGCAAAGTATGTAATTAACTGGGAAACTTGGAATCCTCTTGATTACTTCGATTCCGGAAACTGGAACAAAGCCGACTGGACAAACGGCGGAATGTTCAACTGCGGATGGAAGCCAGATCATGTTACATTCAACAACGGTCAGATGACTCTCAAGCTAGACAACACTTACAGCCACGGAAAATCATACACAAGTGGTGAATACCGTTCCAACAACAAGTTCCATTACGGAACATTCGAAACAAACATGATTGCTGCAAAAGGTGACGGACTTGTAACTTCCTTCTTTACTTACACAGATAATCCTTGGGATGAAATTGACGTTGAAATTTTAGGAAAAGATACAACAAAAGTTCAGTTTAACTATTATGTTAACGGACAGGGCGGACACGAAGCTTTAATCGATTTAGGCTTTGATGCTTCACAAGGATATCATAAATATACCATCGAATGGGGCAACGGTTGGATCAACTGGTATGTTGATGGTAAATGGAAATATGGTGTAAATAACACTGGTTTCAACGCTCCTTATGGTGCCCAGATGCCAAGCCACGACATGCAGATTATGTGTAATCTCTGGAATGGAATCGGCGTAGATGAATGGCTCAAGCATTACTGGCACAATGGAACAAAGTATGCTTACTACGATTACATTCTCTACAAACCAATGAGATAATTTAACTCATCTCTTACTCTTAATGTCATTATAAACAAAACGCCCTTCAGCTTATTCAGACTGAAGGGCGTTTCTATTTAAGTGGAATTTTGAAATTCCTTATTTGCTCAAAAGATTGTTAAGGTGTTTAACAAATTCTGAAGGGCTCTTAAGTTCCACACCTGCAATAAGCAAAGCCTGATCAAGAAGAACTTCTGAAACATCTGCAATCAATGCTTCATCATCTGATTCCTTGATTTTTGCAAGAATTGGATGATCGCCGTTTACTTCAAGAATTGGTTTAGATTCTGGAACAGCCTGTCCCATGGCCTTCATCATGCGTTCCATCTGGTAAGAAGGATCATTTTCGTCAACAACGATACATGATGGGTTTTCTCCTGTCAAAGTTTTTGAAAGCTTAACTTCCTTAACTTTTTCACCAAGCGCTTTCTTAATCTTTTCAACAACAGGCTTGAATGCTTCTTCCTTCTTCTTAGCTTCTTCTTTATCTCCACCGAGATCTTCATCGCTTCCGGCACGGTTTACAGCCTTAAGTTCGAAGTCTTTGTATTTTCCAAAGCCCGGAATTACAATGTCATCAATTTCGTCAGCAAGTACGAGAACTTCGAAGCCCTTTGCTGTATATGCTTTAAGAAGAGGATTTTCGCGGAGGTTCTTTTCGTCAGTTCCTGTGATGTAGAAAATTGATTTCTGTTCTGGCTTCATACGCTGAACGTAATCTGCAAAGCTTGTCCAGTTGTTGTCGCCTGTTCCGCTTGGGTCAGTTGATTTAAATCTGATGATTTCTGCAAGTTCATCACGGTTTGCGTAATCCTGGTAAAGACCTTCTTTCATCGGACGGTTGAAGTTCTGTACGAACTTGTTCCATTTTTCGATAGCTTTCTTTTCATCGTCAGAGCGTTTGTCTTCTGCAGTCTGCTTTGCTTTGTCAGCTTCAGCTCCCATTTTCTTAAATTCGCTCAAAAGCTTTTTAACTGAGCTTGAACGGATGTTATCAAGGATTCTGTTCTGTTGTAAGATTTCGCGGCTTACGTTAAGTGGAAGGTCTTCTGAATCGATAATACCGCGGACAAAGCGAAGATATGATGGTAAAAGTTCCCGGTCATCGTCTGTAATGAATACGCGTTTTACATAAAGTTTTACGCCGCTTTTGTAGTCAGCCTGATACATGTCGAATGGAGCCTGCTGTGGTACATAGAACAATGTTGTATATTCCTGAGTTCCTTCGGCGTGTGTGTGAATGTAATGAAGTGGATCCTGTCCGTCGTGTCCGAATGTCTTGTAGAATTCGTTGTAATCTGCTTCTTTAAGTTCTGATTTTGGACGTTTCCACAATGCTGATGCACTGTTTACCTGATCGATTTTGTTTTCTGTTTCTGTAACGTTACCTTTGTCGTCGTACTTGTTCTGTTCGTAGTGAAGGTAAATTGGGAATGCAATGTGGTCTGAATATTTTTTGATCAGTTCTTCAATCTTCCAGCGGCTTGCGTAATCTTTTGATTCGTCGTTCAAAGCCATTACGATTGCAGAACCAGTTGTTTCTGCTTTGTCAAAGCCGTATTTTTTTGCAACATCGCTGTCAGAAGCAACTTCATCGATTTCGTATGAGTTAGTTCCGTCGCTTGACCAGTGCATTACTTTTCCGTCGCCGGCAGCTTTTCTTGTGTAAACGTCAATTTTTTTTGCAGCCATGAATGCTGAGTAGAAACCTACACCAAACTGACCGATTAATGCGCTGTCTTTTGAAGCTTCCTCAGTCAATTTTTCCATAAAGGCTTTTGTACCAGAACGGGCAATAGTACCAAGATTGTTGTTCAAGTCATCTTCGCTCATACCGATTCCCGAATCCTGAACTACAAGTACATTTGCCTTGTCATCAAAGCTGATATCAATTTTTGGATCAAACTTAATGCCTTTGTAAGCATCATCTGAAACTGTAAGATATTTTAATTTGTCCAAAGCATCCGATGCGTTTGAAACGATTTCGCGCAAGAAGATGTCCTTGTTTGAGTACATTGAATGAATGATTAATTTAAGAAGCTGATTTACTTCTGTCTGAAATTCATGCTTAGCCATTTAAAAATTCACCTCGAATAAATTTAATATTTTTATTCTTTATAAAATATTAAAGATATTTAAATTCGGCAAGAGGAATTTTTCAGGGAATTTTGATGTTTTCAAAACAATATTCTGCGGAATGCTAAAAAAGATCCAGCATTCCGTCCAGGTAAATTTCTTCTCTTACATTAATCTGGTATTTAGGACGGACAAGATAGTAAAGAAGAAATTCCAAAACCATGGCGCTGCCAAGTCCGCGACCTTCAATTTTGAAATTGGAAAATCCCATTTTAAGATATTTGTTCTGAATATCATCAATTCCAATAAAAAGCGGACTTTTCATTGCTGAAGAAAAACGATAGCCTTTATCGCCATCCGGTGCAGCACAGTGATGATCGCTGCACTCAAGTCCAAGATTTTTACGGCTCACATTTTCGTAGCAGATTTTTCTTTCCTGACAGAAAGGGCTGCAGCATTCGTTACATAAAAACTCAACTTTATTCTTAAGTCCCTCATCAAGAGCTTCCAGCTTTTCAATTTTTTTATTCAGCCGAAAATCTGGTACTACAAAAGAAAATTCATTTCTCGCTAGTTCCATCTTAAAATCAGAAAAATCTGTGAGAACCTTTGTTGTACTTGAAACAAAATAAAAGCCCGGAAAATTCCTCTTTAAATAATCCAGCAGTAAATCAGAATAAACGATTACACCATTTTTTACTAGCGCTTTTTCAAACAGTCTGCAAAGCTCATTGCATTTTTTATCCGACAGATGTTCTTCCTTCAAAAGGGAATTGCTGAAAGTAAGCCTTGAAGAGATTTCAAATTCCTTCATCAATTCAAAAACTTCTTCTGCATCGGCTTCCCCAAAACCCACACGACCGCCGCCCCACAGACAGTCAGATGGCGAACCGTAAATCGATGCAATATCACACCAGTCATAAAACCATTCACGATGATTACGATACAACGGCAAAAAAGCCTTATAGAGATCATAAAATTCAAAAAGCCCCGGAAGATGAAAATGCGCAGTCATAATTTTTAACAATCAGATTCCTTTTTCAGAGACTTCAGATATTTCTTTTGCTCTGCAGTAATTCGAAAACTTTCCCTGGCCTTCTGAATTGTCTTATTATGAACCCAGGTTCCAAGTTTTTTGCTTTCGATAAATGGAACTGTTGTTTCCCACTGCTTTGCAAGTGCAGTTGCAAAAAACCAGGCAATCATCATGTTCACATAATATTCCTCAGACTTTATGGAAGCAGGAATTTTCAAAAGTCCGGCATCAAAATCTTCATCAAGAAAATGACACATAAGCATTTCAATACCAAAGCGGCAGGTATAAACCTTATCTGATTTTGACCAGATTTTGATTTGTTTTAATAGTTCCGGCCGGTTTTTCTTAAACGATGCAGGCTTCATGGTATCGCAGACCGCCCAGTTATCAACATAAGGTAGAAAATTTTCAATCAACGAAATTGATTTTTCGTAATCCTTTTCAAGGGAAATCATACAACCATGAAGAATATTCTCGTCATAATATTTGTGTGGAAGTGTTGTAAGGAATTTTTGAACTTCTTTTTTCACTTGTGGCTCTTCAGACTTGTAAAGCTTTTTTGCAAGTTCATGACATTGTGGAACTCTGACTCCAATAAAGCTTTCAAGAGGAATTCCTGGAGTAAGCTTTGACTGAAAGGCTGCGTAATCGTTGTCTTGTAATTTAAATAGTTCTTCTGTAATTTTCATAAGCTTCCCGTTTTTTTCTATTATATAACAATTAATTGAACAATACTAAAAAAATTTATAGAATATTCCGATATACTATAAGTATAACTAAAAAAAGGTGGTTTTGTTATGGAAGAAATTCTTGAATTATTACGCGAAAATGCCCGTTTATCTGTTGAAGATATCTCGGCGATGACTAAAAAGACTGTTGATGAAGTTAAAGCGATTATTAAAGAAATGGAAGCCAACGGAACAATCCTTAAATATGTTACTGTTGTCAATCCTGAAAAAATTCAGAAAGACAAAAAGGTTTGTGCAGAAATCGAACTTCAGGTTACTCCAGAAAGAGAAAGAGGCTTTGATGCTGTTGTTGACCGCATTTACCGCTTTCCACAGGTTCGTTCCCTCTATCTTATGAGCGGTGCAAACTATGACCTTAAGGTTGTAATTGAAGGAGATACATTCCAGAGTATCTGTGACTTTGTTGCACGTAAACTTGCAACTCTTGAAGGTGTAAGAGGAACTGCTACACACTTTATTATGAGAACATATAAAGAAAATGATATTGTTTATATTGAAGAAGATAAAGATCACCGTGAAGGGGCAATGGCATAATGAATACTAGAGAAGACAGACTTTCTGTATCAATGCAGAAAATTCCCCCATCAGGAATCCGTAAATTTTTTGAAATGCTTATCGGTCATGATGATGTAATTTCCCTTTCAGTTGGTGAACCAGATTTTCCAACTCCTTGGGCAATCCGTGAAGAAGCATTCTATCACCTTGAAAAAGGTCACACTTCATATACTTCAAACTGGGGTTTGATTGAACTCCGTGAAGAAATTGCAAAATATATGAGCCGCTATGGAATGACTTACAATCCACAGAACGAAGTGCTTGTAACTGTAGGTGCTTCTGAAGGCGTTGATGCAGTTTTACGTGCTATCTTAAATCCAGGTGATGAAATCATTGTCGTTCAACCTTGTTACGTAAACTACACACCGTTGGCAGAACTTTGCCAGGCTAAAATAGTTCCACTTGATTCAAGCGTAAACGGCTACTACCCAACTGCAGATCAGATTAAATCACTCATTACACCAAAGACAAAAGCTGTAATGATGTGTTCACCAAATAATCCGACCGGTACAATGATTCCTCGTGCAGAACTTGAAAAAATCGCAGAAGTTGTAAAAGAAAACCAGATCTGGTGTATTTCAGATGAAATCTATTGTGAACTTGCATACGACGGATTTGAACACGTTTCAATCGGTTCTTTCCCTGGAATGAAGGATTACACAATCATCCTTAACGGTTTCTCAAAATCCTTTGCAATGACAGGATGGCGCATCGGATACATTGCTGCCCCTGCAGAAATTCTTGCTCAGATTGTAAAACTTCACGGCTACAATACAATTTGTGCTCCAATTTTCAGTCAGTACGGTGCTGTTGAAGGTCTTAAAAATTGTTTCAAAGACGTAGAAAAAATGCGCGTAAGCTATCAGCAGCGCAGAAATTATATGTATAAAGCATTTACTGATATGGGACTTCCAGTTCCAGAACCAACAGGCGCTTTCTATATGTTCCCAGATATCAGTTCAACTGGTCTCAGTGATGAAGAATTTGCAACTCAGCTTTTTCAGAAATACAATGTTGCCGTAGTTCCAGGAAGCGTGTTCGGACTTGGCGGCCAGGGACACATCCGCTGTTGTTATGCAACTGCAATTGATAAAATCAAAATCGCTATGGAACGCATCGCTGAATTTGTAAAGGAATTAAAAAAGGAGTAGAGTTAGATGGAACTCGTATTACCAATAGCAATTGCAGCAGTTGCAATTCTTTTAGTTGCAAGTGTGCTGCTTTTAGTAATGAGCAAAAAACGTTCCACTGGTAACTCTGGCGGTGCTAGACAAAAAAACCGTGCCACAATTATCAGAGAATGTACTAACAAGCTTGCCCATAATCCTCAGAATGTACAGGCTCTTGAACCACTTGCAGAGCTTTATTATTCAGAGCACTTATGGGACAAAGCACTTCCTCTTTACGAAAATCTTTTAGCTATTTCTGCACGCCATACTGAAATCAACATTGGTGAAACAAACCTCCGTGTTGGTGTATGTATGGTAAAACTTGGAAAAGCTCAGGAATCATTGAATTTCCTTCTTACCGCACTTAAAGCTCTACCTGAGATTTATGAAACAAACTTCTATCTTGGTCAGGCCCTTTTCAAAACCGGTGATTATGAAAAAGCAATTCCACTTTTAAAGAAAGCCCTTACAATCAACCCAGAAACTCAGGGAATCAATCAGCCAATCGGTATGGCTTGTTACAAAGGACACAAGTTTAAAGAAGCAGTTCAATTTTTGCGCCGTGCCCTTGATGAAAACCCTGAAGATAAAGAAGCGCTTTTCGCTCTCGCAGATTCAATGCAGGAATGTGGATTTGGCGACAAGGCTCTCAAGATCTTTACACATCTTCGTCCTGATCCAAAATTCGGTGCTCAGTCAAGTTTGTTTGCGGGAATCATTCACACAAAAATGCAGCAGCTGGATAAAGCAGCTCAGGACTTTGAAATCGGACTCAAGCTTCCAGATATTCCTCAGGAACTTTATCTTGAATTGAATTATCGTCTTGCTACTTGTTACTTCAGATTAAACAAAATTGCAGTTGGTCTTGACTGTTTGAACAAGATTCAGCAGGTTGTTCCAGTATATAAAGATGTAAACCAGTTGATTGCCCGTTACAAGGAATTAAACTCAAACTCAAATCTTCAGGTATACTTAACATCAGGAACAAGTGACTTTGTTGCTTTGTGCCGAAATCTTGTAAAAATTTTCCATAAGAATTCATTTGTCAAAATCGTAGATGTTTCAGTTATTACAGACAGCATCGAAATATTATGTGAAGTTGAAAACGCAAAATGGGAAGACAAGGAATTGTTCCGTTTCTATCGTAACTCTGGTTCAATCGGTGAACTTTATATCCGTGACTTCCACGCAAAGATCCGTGATACTAAATGTGATAAAGGATATTGTATTACTTCTGGTTCTTTCTCAGAAGAAGCAAGAAAGTTTATTGACGGCCGTCCAATCGATTTGATTGAAAAAGCACAGTTAATGAAATTCCTTAAACTTGTTACTTGATAAAATAGGTCAGCTAAACACGAGTCCACTGAAAATGTCTGTTAAAGACTGAATTTACAAACACCATTTTGATTCTTATGTTCCTAATGGAACTGCACCAAATTTAATGGAGTAGAGAAATGAAGAATGAATATGCCTATTTGCTAGATTATCCGAAGATCTGATTTTAGATCATACAGTTGTGTAAATTTACTTAGAGATATCATGACTGATGAAATGTTTGATTTTTTGCTTGAAGAATTTAAAAAAAGATGTTTTAATTAACGAACCTTTGTCAATTGAGATAATGAAGATTATTACCTGTAATAATTTCCCAGAGTACTATTCTTTTTTGGATTTCGCTAAGGCAATATGTTGACAAATGGCACAACATATCAAACCGCAAACCGGCTTGACCGGTTTGTCGGCTTTGAAGATGTTGTTATGTGTTCCTACTTCATCATAGCTGAATAACTCAGATGATGTTCCCTTGCATAATTTATAAAGTCTTTTTCTTCCTGAGTTACTCTTATCTGGAATTTCAATGGCTGTTTGAATTTTTGTTTTCTTCCGGCATTCTCTCTTGCTCCACCATGTCCAAACTCTTTTTCATAAGCAGCAAGACCAGATTTTTTCATATATTCTTTTTCTGTTATGATTTTTTCATCTGCAGAAACTTCATTTGCCAACTTCTTAAAAACATAACCTTCTGAATCTTTTACAAATACATATTCCATAACTACACCTCTTTCAATCTTGTTTCTGCAAGCTTTATTTTTTCTTTTGGAGTTTTCTGTGTTTTTTTCACAAAGACTACTCCAACCACAATAATTTGACCTTTTCAGTAATTCTTGTTGAGCCGGTTCCAATGCTTATATTTCATTTTCAGCGGCTTCCAATTTCGTTACTTTGAACTTCATACTTTAAATATACCATTTATTTTGAATTTGTCAACATTTTCAAAAAACAATTAATGACAATTCCCAGTATGCTAACACATTTGAGTATGATTCGCACTATACCTTCATCTTACCGTGCCAGAAGTTGTAAAGGGGACAATATTTGCGGATGCAGGATATTTACAGAAAAAAGATGCCTTAAAACGAATGGAAGAAAAGGGAATCAAATTTGAAGCTGCTCCAAATGTTCCGGCACTTTTTCTATAGCATTGTAGCTTATATGATTAACCGCAATCTGGACTT
>JAHAZA010000094.1 GCA_018385415.1 Treponema sp.
GTCAAAGTTTTTATTCACAAGTTCGCGTTGCGAACTTCCTTATCAACTGCCGCTTCTCATTTCATTGCGAAGCGGCATAAAAAGTCAATCGATTGCTGAAACAATCTTCTTGACTTTTTATGGGAGGCATTATGAAAAAAGATAGTTATCTTAAGGCAAACTTCTACCTTTTGTTATTTATCTGCATAATAGCCTCCGGTGTAATTTTAAAGCTGGCAGCAAAAATCATCGTGCCGGTAATGTTTGCAATACTTCTGTCGCTGGTTATGCTGCCTGTACTGCAAAAACTGAAAAAATCGCTGCACATTCCATGGATAGTTTCGGCAATTGCCATTCTGGGCATTTCATTAAGCCTGATTTTCACAATCGGCAATATGCTGGTTTCCAGTCTCAGTACAATCGTTACGCTTTATCCACGGTATGAAAACAGGCTCATGGCCATTTACCAGATATTTGCAAAAGCCTTTAAATTGCCATTTAACGAAACAAATTCACTTTTTGAAAACCTTTGGAATCAGTTAGGTGTTCGGGGAGCCGTACAGTCGGCATTGATTGCCATTACAAGCGGCACAATCAACACTGGAAAAACACTTTTTACGATAATGCTGCTCATTCTTTTTCTTGTAAGCGAAATGAACAGTTTTCAAGACAAACTTTCCTATGCTTTTTCAACACAGAAAGTAAAAGGCCGCGTTTCAAAAGCCTTGAACAATATAATTCAGGAAGTTACTCAATTCATTTCTATAAAGTTCATCATTTCACTTGCAACAGGAATCATTATCGGAACAGGAACATTTCTAACAGGGTTGGAATTTCCTGTTGTATGGGGATTTCTGGCATTTATCCTGAATTTTATTCCGACCTTCGGTTCCATCATTTCTTCGCTGTTTACAATCGTTTTTTCAATAATTCAGTTTTATCCAGATATTTCCAGTATAGTTATTGTTACACTCATAATTGCAATAACGCAGTTTACACTGGGCAACATTCTGGAACCTAGGATTACAGGTTCAAATCTGGGGCTTTCTCCGTTCATGATTCTTGTAAGCCTGTCCATCTGGGGCGGCATCTGGGGATTTTCAGGTTTTCTGCTGGCAGTTCCAACCACAGTAATAGTAAAAATCATTTGCGAAAATGTTTCATTTCTGCATCCAATCGCAATCTTTTTGGGTAATGTTCCAGGCGAAACAAAGAAACAGCTTTCTCCCGTTGATGAAAGTGACACTACCGAAGAAACAGAAGGCAGCGACACCACAATCTAGATTTTTATAGAAATCCGTCGACTCAAGGTACGGCTGCACAAAAAACTTCGATTCCGATATTTTCAGATAAAAAGATTTTTTGTAGTCATTTCATATACAAAGCGAATATCTTCTTCTTTCATAGAAACAAAACTGCACACTGCGCAAGTTTTTTCGTTTTTATCATCTGAATAAACTGACTGAACACAACACTCTGTAAAAACTTCCCGGAACATGCCGGCAGTCTTTAATTCAACAGGAAAGTAAAGCTTTAAATTAAATTCGATTCCTGGCTTAAAAGCAAATTTTTCGGACTTCTGCGCGAAAACAATGCATTCATGGTTCACATACAAAACTTCAGGATTTTCAGCTCTTCCTTGCAAAGCCTTGATTCCTCCACTACCGCTGGCAAGAAAACGGCATACAGGAATCAGTTGAATTCCATTTCCCAAAACATCTCTTGCTCTTGCATCTGCAACAATCTTTTCAAGATACGACTTTGCAACCTGACCTTCTTCAACAGGAATGTCTTTCCACACGGGCTTTGAAAAAAGTCTGTAACCAGTGGCCGCAGGACAGTTTAGCACAACTTCATCACTTGAAGAGTTTCCATAAAAAATATCTGCAGAAAAAGCATTCGTTTTCTGAACAGGAGTTTCATCAATTCTTGAAATTTCTTCAGGAATCACAAGGGCAAGATCCGATGAAAAGTGAGTCATCTTTGTGATAAAACACAGCCCCACCCTGTTAAAATAAAATTCAACGCGAACATCTTTTCCCGCAAAGGAGGCCACTGCCTGACCTGGATTTTTCAGCAGAATTATTCCCTGATTCAGCACTGTCATTTTTTCGCTGGCAAGAGCAACAGGAAAAACTGCAGAAGACGGAGAATGAAGCCCCGTTTCTGGCAAGGACTCAAGTAGAGTTACAGTTACAGGAACATTGGCATCCTGCAAATACTTCAAAACCAGTTCTCGTTCGATTCCCGAAAGTTTATGCTGCATTTTACTTCACCTGCCATTTTTTTATCTGAATTTGGTTTATCTTCCAGTCTGACTCCTGATTCAAATAAACAAAAACTGTAAGCCGGACACTTTCATTCCAAAAGCTAACTGGAACCTGAAAACTATTATCGCTTATAAATGGTTTTCCGTAAATAAAATCTGTAAAAACATCTCTATTAATTTTTTTATGCGAATCAAAAAAATCTTTCACATCCGAGCAGAAAAAGACCAGCGTTTCAATTGATTTTTCCTCTACAAACTGTTCAAGCTGAAGTCCTGCACAAAAATTCGAACAGAAATCTTTTATCACAGAAGAAGCTTCACTGTTCAAGTCCGAAACATCAAGGCTGCCAAAACCTTCAATGTATGGAAAAATCAATTCTTTCTGTTTTTCAAGGGAGGCTGCAAAAAGTTCTGGAGTCAGCTGAAGGCCTGAAGGAATTTTTACATTATTTACAGTTTTTTCACTCACTTCCCAGACATCATCCGTCCAGTCAAACTTTTTTTCTGAAAAAGAAGAAAGCAGACTCTCTTTTATGGAAGAATTTTCACTGAATTCAACTTTTTTCCTGCAGGAACATATTGAAAAAACTGCAAAAAACAAAAAAACGCAGAATGAAAAATAAATTTTCATAGAAAAAATATAGCATACCCCAAAAAAATCAACAACTGGAAAGCCTTAGCAAAATTTCCTTAAAAAAATCAAAGAGTTTTCATTCAAAACTTGTTTTTCGTCCATAATCAACTTATACTTATAAAGTGTAGCAGTATTGTTTTGCCGTAAATGTAGAAATTTCCCGGCAGAGTCTTGCTGCAAATGTTTCTGATAAAAAAAATTGAGATATACAGGAGTTTTCTAAGATGCATGTACATAATCTTATGGAAGAAATCGTTATTGAACGAATAAACCATCTTAACGACCAGATAAAAGAAATAAATCCTCCGTGGTTCCGCTGTGACTGCGAAAACTGCCGCATGGATGCTGTAAGTTATGTCCTGAACCGCATTCCAACAAAATATGTTGTTTCTGGTCGTGGAGTAGTCTATTCTTCAGAACACTTAAAAGACGGACAGATTCTTGCCGACATTGATGCAATAGGTCTTGAAGGAATCCGCACTGTAAATTCTGTACAGAGGCCAAACCACATTGCAAAAAAGACTTCTGACTCCAAGTTCAACACCCCGATTTACAACTTTCCGATTTTTACAGGAGCTGTGTTTGACGGACTTACATTTGAGCCGCTGGAAGGAGCTTCCATAACATTGAAACGCAAAGGTGAAAATGTTGCCATGCAGGATCAGACATGGCCAAACCCATGCAAAACTTACAAAACAACAAAGGGCACATATTCATTCTGGATAAAATCAATAGAGGCAGAAGCTGTAGGCGACTCCAGAAATTTTGACTTTACCCTTGAAATTTCTGCTCCAGGTTACGAAGAAATTCATTACAGCTTTACAATTCCAATTACAGCTGAAATTTCAGAAAAATCAACTTTGAATTCAACCTATTCATATAAAATTCAGGATTTGTTCCTGTTTTCAACGGATATAGAAAATCCAATGGAGTAAACCAACTCCGGCAAGTCTTTCAACCCCTGAGAAAATCAGGGGCTTTTTTTTTCCAAAAACAAAATTTTAGGAAAGTGATGCAAACATTCACATAAAGCTTGTTTAATCAATCGGTTAAACAACACTTCTGAAAAAAAAATCATTTTTTTTTAAATATTTAGGTTTGGGCTATTGACACAATTTTTCATTTCAGATAGTATGTATTCATAACGACGGACGATTAGCTCAGCTGGTACGAGCGTCTGGTTTACACCCAGAATGTCGGGGGTTCGATCCCCTCATCGTCCAAAAGACTTGGATAGTTTTCCAAGTCTTTTTTTTTGCCCGAATCAAATTTTATAAACTAACTAATAATCAGCCCCATATTTCTTTTTATCTGACAATTAGCTAAAAATTCTTTTCTGTTTTATTTAATGATTTCTGTTCAAGTTTTCGAAAAGTCCAGCTGAAGAAAGCTGTAATAATAAGATAGAATATCATTGCAAGAATATATACAAGACTTGTTGATGAGCTGGAAGCAATATTAAATGTTACCTTTGTAATATCAGAAAGAGCAATAATCGAGACAAGCGATGCATCCTTAAGTACAAGAATAAATTCATTGCCTATTGGTGGTACTAATCTTGAAATTGTCTGAGGAATAATAACATAGCGCATTGCTTTAGTCTGATTCAACCCCAATGAAAGCGCAGCCTCAATCTGTCCTCTATCTATTGAAATAATTGCAGCTCGAACAACTTCAGCAAGATATGCAGCAGAATTCAAACTAAAGGTAATATAAGCACAAAGAAAACGATCCTGAATAGTAAGAAAAGGACTTATTTTAGGAAGCCCATAATACATAAAATAAAGTTGTAATAGTAAAGGGGTTCCACGAAAGAAAAAGATATATGCTGAAGACAATGCATTCAACAATTTAATTTTTGAAATTTTCGCAAGTGCAAGAAATACAGAAATAATCAATCCTGTTGTAACAGAGAAAATAGTGAGAAAAATTGTTATTTTTGCACCATCAAGTAATGGTGGACACCATGTTAAAAAATTTTTAAAAACCTGCAGCATACATTATAAAAAAAATAAATAGAAATATAAAACAACAGAAAATCAGATAGATGGATAAAAAAAAGGCTTGCATACTTGCAAGCCTTTAATCGGGATGACAGGACTTGAACCTGCGACATTCTGGTCCCAAACCAGACGCGCTACCAACTGCGCTACATCCCGTAAAACGTGAATAAAATATAGCATTTTTATAGATTTGAATCAAGTAGTAAACTACATTTTTTTCACATTTTTTTATAAAAAATGACCCTTGGCAGAATCGAACTGTCGACAACTTGCTTAGAAGGCAAGTGCTCTATCCAGCTGAGCTAAAGGGCCGATAGAAATTATAATATATGATTTTTGAACTTTAATCAAGTGAGTAAAGTTTGATTTTACGAAAATAAATGTAATTCCAGTAAAGAATAATATATTACCAGTTCATTTCTGAATTGGAATTTATTCTGATTGTTCCCAAATAAAGAAGATTTGAATAATAAAATTTATAAGTTACATCATGTCCTAATGCAACAGCATACATGTTCACATAATAAACACCATCAGGTGGTTCAACTCCATCAAAATCGTTATCCTGTGGCTCTGGTTTTGGACTATTTAAATCTGTTTTATAACGGCCAAAATTAAAGTCAAGATTCTGACCATTTTTTCTTTCAGCACGTTTTGGTTTTTTATTAGTATCAACTCCATTTATATATATATACGGAACATTATCAGCAGACGGATTTAAGTCTGATTCTAAATTATAATCCGTAAGTCTGATTTTTACATTTTTATTTACACCAGTTGCATTAATAACAAATGATTCTTCAGTGTTATTATCACATCTCAGCTCTCTATACCCTTTTGATTTTATCAAATCTAAAGCTGCACCATAATTTGAATCGTTATTTCTAGACTCAATTAAAGAAATATCTGTAGAGACACTCTCATACTTACCATATATTTTGTAATAAATTATAGTTCCTGTAAAATCAAAATCACTTGTTAAATTTTGATTTTCATTTGTAGAAAAATGAACAAAATTATTTACCGGGTCACTATTGGTTAATTCTGGCCTATTGTAAAATATAATAGGTCCTTTTAAAAGATAAAAGGTATCAAGCCCACAGGAAGTAATACCTGCAGTAAAAAACATAGCAAGAAAAAGTTTACTTATGTTTTTTTTTAACTTGATACCCATAATACTTTTGGAAAGTTTTAGAAATTATTCAATTTTACCGTCAATCTGCATTGAGATAAGACGAGATTTTGCAAGATTATGCCAAGGATCCTGAGTATTATCTTTAGCTGTAATTTTTTCGTAAGCTTCTTTTGCTCCAACGTAATCCAAAGAATTTTCCTTTAAGCGACCAACAGCAAACCATGCACGTGTTGGATCAGCAAAGTTTTTATCTTCAGCTGCTAATGTGTAATATTCGATTGCCTTTGCAGCATCATTAAGTTCTTCACATGCTGTAGCAGCATTAAAATAACAGATAGGTGCAAGATAAGTTTTCTTAACCTTTGAAGCTGCTACAATATAAGCTGTACGTGCTGCTTCAAAATTCTTATTTCTGAATTCAACTTCTGCTTTAAGAAGATTAGCACGAGCTCCTACAACTCCACCCTTTGAAGTATATGGTTCAACAGATTTAAGAGTTGCTTCATAGTATGGTGCAAGTTCAGAATCAGAAAGTGCTGATGTACCTGTAATCAATGCGTATTCAGCCTTTTCAATTTCACTTAAATATTTATCTTTAACAGATGTAGAAACTTTTTCGTAAACTGCATAACCAATAAGACCAACAACTGCAACACAAATAATAGTAATTAACAATCCCTTATATTTGCTTACAACTCCAGCTACTTTATCAATCTGGTTTTCTTTTTTTGGCATTTTAGTATTATCTTTCTTTGCCATTTCATTGCCCCCACTGCGGAATTATCCGCACTTTTTTATTCTCTAATACCTAATTCATTCAAAAGTCTTGCAAGGTAAGTTCGTTGAATATCAAGAACCTTAGCAGCTTTTGTCTGATTATTCTTAGTCATATCAAGAACTTTTTTGATATAGTTTTTCTTGAATGTATCAACTGCCGTTTTTAACGACATATCGTTTTCATTTATTATATCAGAAAAATCCATAGAAAATCTATCAGTTTTACAAGATTCTTCTGAAGTTTCACCCAAATTAAGTCTTAAATCTTCAAACTTAATTGTAGGAGGATTTCCTAATACACATGCTCTTTCAATTGCATTTTCAAGTTCACGAATATTCCCCGGCCAGTCATATTCATAAAGACGGTTGAGAGCACTTTCTTCTATTCCATTAAAGTTCTTTTTTGTTTCTGCACTAAATTTATTGATAAAGAACATCGACAACGGTTCTATATCCTCTTTTCTGTTACGAAGTGGAGGAATTCTTAAAGGAACAACATTCAGTCGATAATACAAGTCGTTTCGGAATTTTCCTTCCTCAACCATCTTCTCTAAATCTTTATTAGTTGCAGCAATAATACGAACATCAACATTTATTGTTTCACAGGAACCTACTCGTTCAAAGGTCTTTTCCTGTAATACACGTAAGAGCTTTGCTTGAAGTTCAAATGGAAGCTCTCCAATCTCATCAAGAAACAAAGTTCCACCATCTGCCATTTCAAAGCGACCTTTACGATTAGAAGATGCATCTGTATACGCACCTTTTACATGACCAAACAATTCACTTTCAAGTAAACTTGGAGCAAGGGCTGCACAGTTTACTCTTATAAAAGGTTTATTACGTCTATTGCTTTTTATATGAAGCTGTTCTGCAAAAAGCTCTTTACCTACTCCACTTTCACCTGTTATTAAAACAGAAGAACTTGTTTTAGCAGCTTCTTCTACAATGTGAAGAAGATCAAGAATTGCAGGACTTTTTGCAATAAAGGCATGGTAATCAGAACCAGATGAGAGTGTATCCTGAAGGGAATTAACTTCATCCTGAACAACTTTCAAATTCGATGCATTATGATATGCAATTCCTGCTTGTGTCGAAAGAATCTGCAGTAACTGCAAATCTGTATTATCAAATTTTCTGTGTTCTGATTTGTTCAACAGTTCAATAACACCAATTACTTCATTTTTCACACTCATTGGTACTGCAATCAT
Organism: Treponema sp.; assembly: GCA_018385415.1. Lineage (GTDB taxonomy): Bacteria > Spirochaetota > Spirochaetia > Treponematales > Treponemataceae > Treponema_D. The sequence goes on from JAHAZA010000094.1 coordinate 8,006, forward strand.
TGTGTGACTTACATAACCGGTCTTAATCTGAACCTGGGTAAAAAAACGTGGATCATCAGCCACATTATTAATAAGAACAGGCTGATTATTCTGTGCAACCCAACCGGCAATACTCTGCTTATCAACAGGAATATTCTTTGCCTCAGCACCTTTTGGACCAAGTGCCACTGCAAAAGAAAGCGAACCATCGGCCTTATCAACAAGTAATAAAGACGACGATTCGCACTCTACCAGCTGCATTGCTGATTCAAGAATAAACACCATTAACGCATTTACATCGTTATAGCTGGAATTTATTCTTGAATTTATGTCGATGAGTGTTCTAAATTTATCAACTGAAATAAAATCTATATCACTCATCGTTATTCTCTTTTAAACTCAATTATTTTTTCTGAGCGTTGAATGCATCTCCCAATGTATATGCACCATCGTTATCGTCTGCAGAAGATGCAAGATACTGAGACATTTCATCACGCTGCTGTTTTTTCTTGAATTCTTTTACAGAGAAGGCAACTTTTTCTTTGTCCTGATTTACATCTACAACAAAGACATTGATTTTGTCACCAACTTTATATTTAGCAACAGCTTCTTCATATGGAACTTCTTTGTCATCGCTTAAATTAGCTTTATTTACGAGACCTTCAATTCCTCCGTCTACACGAACGAAAAGACCAAAATCTGTAATTGAAGTAATTTCACCTTCAATTGTTGAACCTGGCTTGTGTTTTTCAGCAAAGTCAGCCCAAGGATTGTCAGAAAGCTGTTTGATTCCAAGACGAATACGATGCTGCTCTGGATCATTTTCGATAACTACAGCATCTACTGTCTGATCTACAGAAAGTTCGCTTCCTGGATGTTTAAGTTTCTTTGTCCAAGAAATATCATCAGCATTGAGGTATCCGTCGATTCCATCTTCCAGAGAAATGAATGCGCCAGAGTTTGTAAGTTTTACAACTTTTCCGCTGATTTTCTTTCCAACTGGATATTTTTCAGAAATTGTATCCCAAGGATTTGCAGTAACCTGTTTAAGACCAAGTGATACACGACCAGCCTGAATGTCATATCCAAGGATCATACATTCAACTTCGTCACCGATTTTTACCATGTCAGATGGTTTATTGATTTTCTTTGTCCATGAGAATTCACTGATGTGAGCAAGACCTTCGATTCCTTCTTCAAGTTCGATGAAAGCACCAAAGTCTGTAAGTTTTGTTACTTTGCCCTTAACGATATCATTTACATGATAGTTGTCTTCAAAGTGCATCCAAGGATCTTCTGAGAAGTGCTTAAGAGAGAGGTTGATTCTCTTTTCAGCTGGATCAAGGCGGATAACCTTAAGTTCAATTTCCTGACCTTTTTTTACGAAATCCTTTGGACGAGTTACATGGCCCCAGCTCATATCATTAATATGAAGAAGTCCGTCGAATCCACCAAGATCAATGAAAGCACCGAAACTTGTGAAGCTCTTTACAGAACCCTTTACTGAATCGCCAATCTGTACTGTTTCGAAGAACTTGTCACGAGCTGTGTTCATAGATTCTTCGAGATATTTTCTACGGTTAACAACTACATTTGCCTTGTTATCCGAATATAATCTTTCGATATAAAATTTACCTTTGAGTCCTACCAAAGATTCTGGTTTATCAACTTTTGAGCTGTCTGACTGACTGATTGGAAGGAATGCGTGAATATCGCCACCGAGATTTACTTCGAAACCACCTTTAACGACTTTTTCAATTTTTCCATCAATTGCTGTCTTTTCGTCAAATGCTTTGCGAACGTCTTTCCACATCTGCTTAGCATCAGCTTTTGCTTTAGAAACTTCTGGACCGTTTCTACCATCTTTTCTAAGAAGAACTACAGTTACTGTTTCCCCGACTTTCGGCAGATTATCTGCGAACTCCGCTACGGGAATCTTACCCTCTGACTTATAACCGATATCAAGGAATACATATTCACTTGAAACCTGAACTACGATACCTTCAACAAGCTGGCCGTCTTCAAGCGGTTTGAGATTATTGAGAGATTCTTCTAATTGTGTCTGGATGTTACCCTTGGAGTTCTGGGCTTCTTCCTTTACCACTTCCATCTTTTCCATACATTACCCTTTTTATTGGTGAATTTTGCTTATGATTATCTCACAAACCTTTTCTATGGTCAAGTCTGATGTATCAATATAAGTAGCATCAGGCGCAATTTTCAAAGCCCCTTCTTTCTTGCTTTTATCGAGTGCATCTCGCTTAATTATAGCTTCTTTAATTTCTTCAAGGGAAAGATTACTTACCCCTTGGTTAAATCTACGCTGAGCCTGAACATCAATGGAGGCATCAAGGTAAAACTTATATTCTGCATCTGGGAATACAACAGTTGTCATATCACGGCCTTCGCATACAATACTCAATGATTTTACAATTTCATGAAGGCGGTCATTTACAATATGACGCACTTCTGGAATTGCAGAAACAGGCGAAGCATTTGCGCTTACCTGATCTTCGTGAAGTCTGCTTTCTACATCTATTCCATTAAGAATTAAATGTGAATTTACATAATCCAGCTTCTGTTTTTTACAGAAATCAATTACAACATCAGGATTTTGGATATCAACTCCGGATTCCAATAAAGCAAGTGTTAATCCGCGATAAAAGCTTCCACTATTTAAAAAAGTTACATTCAGCTTTTTTGCGATCAATGAAGCTACTGTGCTTTTTCCTGTTCCTGCAGGCCCGTCAATTGCAATAACCATTATATATCTCCTGTGTTCTTTCTAATTATCTTTGTTTCTGCAAATAGCAAGGAGTCCCTTTACTTCTTCCTGAGTAAGATCTCTGTGACCTCCAGGTGCAAGTTTATTCATTTCAACATTGCCGATTCTTACACGAACAAGTCTTTTTATAGCAACATTACGAGACTCAAAAACCCGTCTGATTTCACGGTTTTTTCCTTCGATAAGTACAATCTGCATTCTATGAGAATTCAATTCTTTTGCAAATTTACATTTATAGAAAACTCCGTCAATTCTTACACCATGCATAAATTCTTCTGCAAGATTTCGAGGAAGAGGAAGACTAGAATCTACGATATATTCTTTTTCAAGTTCACTGGAAGGATGAGAAAGACGTGCAGCAAAATCTCCGTCATTTGTAAAAATAATAAGTCCGCTTGAAAACATATCAAGACGGCCAACATTATACAGACGTTCTGAATAATATTCTTTCAGCAAATCAATTGCACTGTCACGGCCCTGTTCATCACTGTTAGAACAAACATAGCCGGCCGGTTTATTCAATAATACATATCTTTTATTTTCTTCAAGCTTTACAGTTTTTCCATCTACGAGAACTATATCATCTGAAGTAACTTTAGTTCCTAATTCTGTTACAACCTGTCCATTTACAGAAACACGTCCATCAAGAATTATTTTTTCTGATGCCCGGCGGCTTGCTACACCACAATGTGCAAGAAATGCCTGAAGTCTGATTTCATCGTTAGCGTGCAGTTTCAAATCTCTCCTGTTCTTCCTGTTCAAGTTGAGGTAATTCTTTAATACTATTAAGTCTGAAGAATTTAAGGAATTCCTTTGTAGTTCCAAACTGACTTGGTTTTCCAGGAATATCTTTTTTACCAACTTCCTTAATAAGATTGCGATCTATCAAAAGACGAATCATATTATCTGCAGAAACACCACGAATTGCTTCTATTTCTGCTCGAGTAATGGGCTGAGAATAAGCAATGATTGAAAGCGTTTCAATCGCAGATTTAGAAAGCTTTCCTTCATTTTTATTTCCATAACGCTCTTTTAATACTTCCCAATTTTCTTTTTTAGGAACCAAAGCCCAGCCACCAGTAATAAAATCAAGTTCCATACCGGCTGACTCATCTTTATATTTTTCTTTTAATACTTCAATACATTTTGCAACTACTTCTTCAGTTAATCCTGAAACTGTTGCCATTGATGCCTCTGTAACAGGTTCACTTTCAAGAAATAAAATTGTTTCTATAAGAGCACTTTCTTTTGCTAATTCCATAATTATATCCAACTCTACGCTGCTTCAAATTTGCAGATTTTTATATCTCCGAAAAATTTACTCTGATAAATTGTTGCCATCTTAAATTTAACAGCTTCAAGAATAGCCATAAATGCACAGATTAAATCCATTTCATTTCCAACACGAGTTATTAAATCTGTAAACATACACTCGCCCTGGTTTTCAAGATATTCATTCATCAATGTAATCTTTTCATTTACTGAAATTTCTTCGTACATATTAAGAATCTTTTCATTAGAATACTGAGAAACCATATTCTTAAAAATCTTCTGCATTTGCTGCAAAAGTTCATAAGTATCAATTCTTTCCCACTGAGATTCTTCATCTTCAACTGGAAGAATGCGATGAATCTTTTTACGTTCAAAGCTCCACTCTGATTCATCCTCTTTTTCTTCCATAAGTTCAGAAAGTTTTTTAAATTTCTGATATTCAATAAGACGTTCTACAAGTTCCTGACGTGGATCTTCCATATCCTCATCATCATACTCAATTTCCACAGGCAGAAGCATGCGGCTTTTGATAAGCACAAGTTTTGCTGCCCAACTGTAAAATTCTGATAAATCCTGAAGATCAGTTTCCTTTAAGTTATCCAAATAATCAAGATACTGTTCTGTAATCTGAGAAATAGGAATATCGTAAATATTAACTTTACTTTCGCGGATCAATGTCCAAAGTAAGTCAAGAGGACCTTCAAATTCCCCTGCCTGATATGTGCGTGTTTTAACAACTTCTTGTGTCTGAGCTTCTGTCTGTGTTTCCATTATGGTCCTCTTGTTCTAACCGCTGGAGAAAAACTGTTCTATTCATAAACAATTCAACATCAGTTGATTTAATTCCCTTAAAATCAGACTGAATTCTGGATAATTTTTCTCCTTTTAGTATATCGGCAGTTTCTGGCAAAATCTCAAGCAAAGGTTGTAAAACAAACGCACGTTCGTGCAATCTAGGGTGAGGAATTTGTAAATCCTCTGTCTTTATTTCAAAATCACCAAAAAACTCAATGTCAATATCGATAGAACGAGGTCCAAACCGAAGTTCCTTAGACCGATCTCGTCCAAGAGAAGCTTCAATTTCGTGAATGCGTTGGAGCAACTTATAAGGACTATAATTATCTTTGATTGTCCCAATAAGCACCATGTTATAGAAGTATTCCTGATCTTCTACATACATTGGCTTTGTACAGTAAACAGAAGACACAACAATATCTGACAATTCTTGTTTTAACTGTATAACTGCCTTTTTTAAAAGCTCCATTGGAGTCAAACCGTCAAAACAACGGTTTGATCCAAGTCCAAGTACAACGCTATTCACTTTAGTCAAAACCTAAAATAATTCTTCAGCTTTTGAATCAGCTTCAGCTTTATCAGCTTTCTTTTCAGCCTTTGGCTTTGCAGCTTTTTCTTCTTTTTCTTCTGCCTTTGTGTTAGGGAAAATAATATCCCTAACCTGCTTTTCTACTTTTGCAGCAAAGTCTGGATTTGCTTCAAGGAATGCAAGAGCATTCTCTTTTCCCTGACCAACCTTTTCTTCGCCACAAGTAAACCAGGCACCACGTTTATCAATAATTCCATGCTTAACAGCTGCATCAAGAAGACTAGCTGTTGCCGAAATTCCTTTACCAAAATAAATATCAAGTTCGCATTTACGGAATGGAGATGCAACTTTATTCTTTACAACTTTAACACGAACTCTGTTTCCAACTGCATCCTCTGAAGTTTTAGAATCAATTGATTCAACACGACGGATTTCAAGACGAACTGATGCGTAGAACTTAAGTGCATTACCACCAGTTGTAGTTTCTGGATTTCCGAACATAACACCGATCTTCATACGAATCTGGTTTATGAAGATTACGATACAGTTTGATTTTCCAATAATAGCTGTAAGTTTTCTCAAGGCCTGACTCATAAGACGAGCCTGAAGGCCCATATGAGAATCTCCCATTTCTCCTTCAATTTCTGCCTTTGGTGTTAAAGCGGCAACCGAGTCAACAACAATTACATCTACAGCATCACTTCTAACAAGGCGTTCAGTAATTTCAAGAGCCTGTTCTCCAGTGTCTGGCTGTGAAACATAAAGGTCATCAATATTTACACCAAGTGCTTTTGCATACTGAGGATCCAAAGCATGTTCAGCATCAACGAAGGCAGCAATTCCACCCTTTTTTTGAGCCTCTGCAATAGCATGCAAAGCCAGTGTTGTTTTACCCGAACTTTCAGGACCGTACATTTCAATAATACGACCTTTTGGATATCCACCAATTCCCAATGCTTCATCAAGAAGAATTGATCCAGATGGAATTACCTCAATTCCTTCTGCATTGGCATGTGAACCCAATTTCATTAATGAGCCCTGACCAAATTCCTTTTCAATCTGGAGCTTAACAGCATCCAAAGCCTGAAGCTTTTCCTGCAAGTTAGCCTCATTCTTACTCATATTTATACCTCCACCCTTTATTTACCATTTAATTTGTAAAAATATATCTTACTTCTATTTATCAATTAAAAAATCAGAATATTTCTAATCCTTCATATTCTGGTAAACAGATTTTCCCTGAAGATATACTTTATCTCCATCAATACAGATTTTTCCCAATATTCTTACAGGTCGTGAACCATCCAGCTCAGGAACAGGAACAAACGGAAGTTCGACAGTTACAGTTCCCTGTACATTTTTCTGATCCTCATAACCTACAAGCAATGTAAACTTTTCAAAGCCTTCATATTTTTCTTCATTTGCAATTCGCCCAGACCAGTCCACATAACAGTCAAGATAAAGCAACGGTTCTTTTTTTACCTGCTCAACTGTATAATTCTCTTTCAAAGAATCAAATGTCTGTTCCGAAAGGTATGACATCAATAATCTGGCTTTCTGTCTGATAGAAGTTGTTGCATTGGAATTCAAAATGCGGTTAATTTCTACCTGTGCTCCGTTGTCGTTATATTCATTAAAGCATTGAGCAGCTTTACTGTATGCTCGTTTAATTTCACCATCTGTCATTATATAATGAACAAGATTATCAGAAATATCCTTTTCCTGAGGATGCTGTTTTTCATCGGATGTCAACGCAAATTCAGATAAATCTGCACGGATACTTGCAGGTTTATGAGGAATATGGGAAACGACCTTAACTGCAAAAATTCCAAAGAAAACTCCAAGAATTGCTACTATTACTAATATAGCGACTTTTCTTGGGTTCGGCCCTAATGGAGGATAAAATTGTTCAATTTTTCCTGAATCCACATAACGGCAGATAGTTTCATAATCTCCGTGAATTGAACGCAAGAACTCAAGAGCATCCTTTGCAAGCTGGTTCTGAGGATCGCGGTCACGTACTTCAAGGTAATATGTAATTGCCCTTTCAGTATCGCCTCTTCTAAGAAAAATGGCAGCCTGCCCAAGAAGAAGTCTAGTATCACTAATTTTAATTCGACGGGCAATTTCAAAATTATAGCTTGCAAGTCCCGCATCACCACTATAAAGGCAGGCAATTCCTAAAGTGCAATAATAATCAAAACTATCTTCATAGTTTTCTGCACGACTTTGAAGAAGCTTTATAGCTCCTTCAAAATCTCTAAGCGACATCATATGTTTTGCTGTTTCAATTGCACTTTTTTTCATTAATTCACCAACTACTGCTCGCCTTTAAGACATTTAAGGATTTCTGTTAATTCACGCTGAAGTTGCATGATTTCACGACGATCAGTATTTTTTCCACTATCTTCAAGATTTTTAATTCTATTGATAATTTCCAAGGCTCTCTGTCTGTCTACTGTCTTTACAGTTTTTTCAACAGGTGAATCTTTTGCAGAAATATTTTCAAACACAGGAGTATAATCAATTTCTTGTTCAACAGATACAGATTCTTCTTTTTTTGTTGCAGAATCTACAGAGGTTTGATCTGGAAGAATTACTTCTGTTTTTTCGTCTGCTTTTACAGCTTCGTTTTCATTTTCTTCAAATTTTGGCAGATCACTTTCATCTTCTATTTCTTTAAACGAAGTAATAATAGCTTTGCTAAATTCAATTCGCTGACTAAAAGAAATATCTTTATCTTTTTTCAATACTCTTGATTTAAAGAAAAATCCAACACAGGAATTATTATAACTTAATACAGTATTAAAACCACGTCCTTCAACAAAATAGCTATCAAAGGAATCTGTTTCAAAGAAGGGTTTTGCAGCTATAACTGTTTTGTATGCATATTTTTCAAAATCTTTATCCATCATAAAACGAATACCGATTTCTCCGTCTGACGAAGTCAACGTTTTATGTTTCTGATAATCAGTAATAATGTATTCACTTTTAATTTTCTGTTTTGATTCTGTAGAGAATAAAGTTCCATTCCATTCTCCAAGAGAAGTATCAAAAATTGATTTAAGGCTGACTGAATGTTCTGTGCCATCAAGATTTTTTAAATCATATTTTATATTTAAAAGATTTTTCTGAGGAACTGTATAAGTAACTGTAAGCTGAACTTTCTTTGCAATATTATAAATTACACTAAGCCTGTCTTCCTTTGCTTCGCACTTATAAGCAACGCCACCAGATGTTCTGATATTAAAATAATTCTTATCAATCAGCACACCAACAAAAGAAGAAGTTCCGTAATCAACTGTATCAAGAACAGGTGTTTTCTTTCCATCATCATCTATGTAATAAAGGAAAACACCACCATTATGAGGCACATATTCAACAAGGATATTATCTTTTTTGAATTGGGTTATATCTTTGACAGCAAAAGCACTGACAGCAAATGAAAGAACAAGTACAAAAACAGATAGCTTCTTTAATGTCATATTACATTCCCTCCTGTCTGTTAAGAAGTTCCAGAGCTTCATCTGCCTGCTGCTTTAATTCACGAACTGTTTTTTCTAAATCCGCTTCATAACCCCTAACCTGAGATTCCAGCTCTGCAGTTCTTTTCTTTTCATTTGCAAGTTCATTATCAAGATTTTCATTCTGCTGACGAAGTTCACGGAGCTGGGAATTAACTCCAACCGAGTTTTCAATCTGATACTGCTTCAATGTTTTTTCGTAGGATTCCTTTGAAGAAAGATAATCTTCTCCTGTCTGTTTCAAAAGATAAAGAAGTTTTTCTTCGCGACTTCTCTGGGCAATTACATCAAGACGGAATTGAGCATCACGAGCTTTTGAGTCATCAGGAAATTCTACAACAATTCTTTCATAAAGAGATTTTGCGCTGTCAAAATTGTAGGTAGCATAGAAGCTTTCGGCAATCCAGAAAAGTGCAGATGAGTAAAGCTTATGCTTTGGATTTGAATGACAAAAATCACTTAAAGTAAGAATTGATTTTTCGTAATCTTCTATTTGATAAAGAATTTTTCCTTTCTGATACATAACAAGCTGGGCATACTGGTTATTTGAAAATTCCTTTAAAAACAGATCACAATCATTTACAGCCTGTTTATACTGCCCATCGTAAGTCTGAGCCATGATCTGCATGTATAAAGATTCAGGAGTTATATCTGCTTGATTTGTATGAAGTTTTTTAAAAAGGAAAATTGAAGTTTTCCAGTCTCTTCTGCTATATGCTTTTAATGCATCTGCATAGGTTGATGAAGCTTCTCGTGAAGAAAGCACATTAACATTTACTGAGTCTGAATCAAATGATGCAGACTGGGCAACACATGGAACAGCAAAAACAAATGCACTGATTGTAACAGCGATTAAAGACTTTTTACAAACACTCATCCTAACCTTCCTGCAAAGAATGCAGAACCTGAAACGATTACATCCGACCCTGCATCGATGACACTTTGAATTGTATTTTCATTAACTCCGCCATCAACGGAAATTAAAAAATTAAGATTTTCATTTTTACGAATTTCAACAAGCTGAGAAACCTTTGCAACACACTCTGGAATAATCTTCTGACCACCGAAGCCTGGTTCAACTGTCATAACAAGAAGAAGATCAAGTTTTGAAAGATACTTTTCGATTGCACTTACAGGTGTTTTAGGTTTAATTGAAAGACCTGCTTTAATTCCACAGTTATGAATCTGATCAATAATCGTATTAATCATTGAAAGATCTTCTACAGCTTCATAATGGAACGTAATATAATCTGCCCCAACTTCCTTAAAAGATTCAATCTGGCGTTCAGGATGCTCAATCATCAAATGCACATCAAAAGGAAGTTTTGTTAACGGGCGAATACATTTTATTACAGGATGTCCAAAAGTAATCTGGGACACGAAGCTTCCGTCCATAACATCAATATGAACAAATCCACCGTTTTTTTCTTCAATTAATTTAATTGCATCACCAAGATTGGCAAAATCTGCTGACAACAAAGATGGCGCTAGAATATAGTTTTTCATAGTGCATATATTTTAGCAAAAGTCGAGATACTTGTCGAGGGAAAATTACTTGTCGATTGAATTGTATTATTCAGGTTGAGATAAAGGCTTTATCTTATTTCTGTAAATTCTTGCATAATAGAATGCTGACAACGCTACTGATATAAATTCTGCAACAATAAAACAAAGCCAGACATTATTAATGTTTCCTGTAAGTGAGAAGAAATAGGCAACTGGTAAAAGCACACAAATCTGACGAGCAAGAGAAACTACCATTGAATAGACAGCTTTTCCCAAAGCCTGGAAAACACAGCCAATTGTAATTGCAAAAGCAGCGCCAATAAAGCTAGGTGCAATAAGTCTCAGACAAGGAACACCAATTTGAAGCATTTTTTCATCAGCATTGAACAATCCAAGAAGTTTTTCAGGGAATAATTCAAAAATAGCACATCCTACACACATAATGATCATTGCATACATTAAACCACATTTAATTGTAGCTGTAATGCGTTTTTTGTTTTTTGCGCCGTAATTATATGCAAGGATAGGAACAATTCCGTTATTAAGACCAAAGACAGGCATAAAAATAAAGCTATTAAGCTTAAAATATGCTCCGTAAACGGAAATTGCAGTATTTTTTACAGATTCGAAAGTTGTGAGAATGAGATTCATTCCATATGTTGTAAATGAACCAACAGCCTGCAAAATAATAGAAGGAAGTCCAACCTTGTAAATTTGACTGATGATTGCCCCATCAGGACGGAAGCCTTTAAATTTAAACTGAATATCCTTATTTATAGTAAGATTGAAAATAACCGAAACAATCATTGAAAGAATCTGCCCTACTACAGTAGCATAAGCAGCTCCGGCAATTCCCATGGCAGGAATTGGTCCAATACCGAAAATTAAGATTGGATCAAGGATAATATTTGTTAACGCTCCTATAAGCTGTGTAATCATAGTATAGAATGTGCGTCCTGTTGACTGAAGAAGGCGGTCAAAAGTAATTCCCATAAACATACCGAAGCCGACAAACAATATAATCTGAATATACTGACGAGCAAATTGAATTACCTGAGGATCATCAACCTGACTTAAAATATATGGATTTATAGCGAAAATTCCTGCAATTGCAAAAACTACATAATTGAAGAGGGCAAGCAGAAGACCGTTTACTGCTGTTGCATTAACAGCTGCCTGATTTTTCTGACCAAGACGCATTGATAAAACTGCATTAATACCAACACTAGTTCCTGCACCAAAAGAAATCATAAGACTGAAAATCGGGAAAGCCAGGGAAACAGCTGTCAAAGCATCGTTTCCAGCCTGTGTATTATTGGAACTGAACATAGACGCTATTGCAGTCAGCGCATTCATAGAAACTCCTGCATCTGGAATTCTAGATACGAAAATACTATCAACAATATTGTATACAGCCTGCACAAGCATACTGAACATCATAGGAAGTGACATTGTGATGAGAAGTTTGTTAACAGGCATAACACCCATTTTATTTTCTTTTGCTATATTTTCAGACATAAGAGGAATTATATAGAAAGTAAAATAAAATGTCAAAAATCAGCAAGCTTTTCAAAAATTTTCAATATCTTTCATAAAATCATCAAGTGAAATAAGATGCATTGTACGGTTATTGTCTTTATCCATTGAAAGAATGAATGAATGGCCGGATTGCTCAAGCTTCCAGGTAATTTCAGGTCGATTCTTGAATTTTCTGTTGATATTCGCTCTGATGAACTGTTCTGCAACTTTCATCTGCTTTCTTGAATGAACTGTTTTATCAAGAAGATTTTCAAGCTCCGAAAGGTATTCCCCAAGATGAGAAAGAAATTCTTCAATTTCAGGAAAAGGATTATACGGAAATCTTGCATCTACCAGTTTTACGTAATCTCCTCCATCAAACTGCATAAGAGAACCTTTTACCTGATTTTGAATATAAAGACGAAGTTTTATTGACTGCGTAATAAAAAGCTCAAAAGTAACATATGAAGAATTAAAACTCACATCAGGGTTAAGATCTGGATGTCGGGATTTAAATCCTTCAATAATTCCTGCAGCATTGTCAAAAGTCAATTTTTCTGCATCAATGTGCACCATATTTTTATGGAGGACATGTGAAAAATGTTCTTTCCAGAAATCAGCTTCTATATCATCGTACATAACAAACTCCTGCTTTTATTATTAAAATGGTAAAAAAGTTGCCTGACAGTTACAGATTTTTGTTATCCATTGTCTGGATTTTTCAAAATTGATGCGGCTGTCTAAAATCCAGAGTACACTTGCACAACCATCAATCTGAGGAGGTTCTCCATCACCATCTGTAAATATAATCATACCGCTGTATTCACTTTTATGTTCTGCATAATAATCTGCCGGAACTTGAAAGTTTGTACCACCCATACCCTTTACTTCTTTTAAATCAATTTTCTTTTTGTAACTTACAGGCTTTGTAAGTTTAAGATTTACATCAAAGAAAATCAAATCAATATTTTCAATTATTCCGAGAAAGAAAAAATTTTTTATTGCGTGAATAAAATGCTCAAAACTTTCATCAGTAATCGAACCTGAAACATCAACGGCAATCAAAATATTTGCCTTTCTTTCATATCTCGATCCCATAGCCTTAAAACCATAACGGCGGCTGGGACGCATTCTGGTAAGTTTTCTGTTGGAACTTACAACATTCTGCCTGAATTTTGAAAGTGCGCGGCGATAATCGAAGGAAAAATCCACACCTTGTGTAACGGCTCGCTCCACTTCTCCACCGTCTTTTCCATATCCTTCTTTAATAATTGCATCTTCAATATCACTTTTAATATCATTTAACGCTTCTTCATTTTCTTCCCAAAGCTCAGCATTTTCCGAAGAATCTTCAAACCCTTCAATGCTGGTAATACCGGCACTCTGGGCATTCTTTGACTTTAGAACAATATCAAGAATATATTTATACCATTGTTCAAAGTTCATATCTGGGAATGTAACATGAGGGCCAGCCATCTGCTTCAGATACTGAACGCCAGGAAGATTTGCAAATTCATTTTCATCTGTTTTTCTATTTCTGGTATTAAGCTGCCATATTACAGCATCACTGGCCATACTTAGAACTGCAGGCTTTGCATTATATGGTTTTCTTTGATATGGATGGCCTAAAAGGATTCGTGTAACTTCAAGGTTAAGATAAAATAAAAGTTTTTCATCTGTAAGTTTATCTAAAACTTCAGGGGCAAACTCTATACGTTTTTTTCCTGATCTAAAAGGAACTGTAAGTGAGGCATTTGGAACAATTGCGTGGGAAGTGCAGATTGCAAACTGCAGCGGTTCAGTATAAAACCATTTAGAGACCACAGCAGAAATTCTTTTTTCAGCTTTTGTATCAGACATTATTCCAAAGAGGCCATTATTTTTTTATACAGATCATATTCGTTTTCAGAAATCAAAACTAAAGCTTCTGGATACTTTTCAGAATCAATTAAAGAAACAAAATGACTTTGAATTTCCTTTCTATTTGAAGAACCTAGATAATCAAAATAATTTGTAAGATTATTTAAAATTACAGCTTTTGGACTTTCATCAAAATCGAAATCCATCATTTCTGGATTTTCAGCAAACTGCTCCAGGAATTTAAATATTCCTTTATTAAGTTCTGAATATTCAGGAACAGAAAGTTTTTCAAGACTTTCTTTGAGGATATCGATTGAAGTTGTCAAAAGAGTCTTTGGATTAAGACCAGCAGGTTTATGAACAGTTTTATAAAATAAAGAAGCTGCTTTATTACCCACAATTCCACTTAAAAGAAACAGATGATCCTGTTCAAGTTCAGAAATATTTTTTATGACAGCACTTACACGTTCCCAGCTTCGTCTGTCAGGAGTTCGTTCAAGGTTTTCGGATACTTCATCATCACTATCAAGATATTCAGGATTCTCTTCAATAAATGAGATAACTCTTAAATCAAGACCAGCAGCTCTTGCCCACTCAATCCAGTTTTCAACAGTGGGAGCAAATTCATAAATATTAAAACGGCTTACAAGAGCAGGATCCAAATCTGTCAACTGATATTCTGAACCGTTGTTCACTGCACTGATAATGCGACTGCCTTTAGGGAGTGATTTTCCTGCAAGCTTTCTATTCAATGTTAAATCCATGATAGTCTGTAGAACTTCAGGGCGGGCACGGTTTAATTCATCTAAAAACAAAACAATTGGAGTATCATCTGTAGGAAACCAGTATGGGAGCATAAAATCAGTTTTACCAGTTTTTTCGTTTTTTTCTGGAAGACCGATCAAATCTCCAGGATCACTCATCTGGCCAAGAAACAAAGTTACAACCTTTGCACCTTTTTTAGAAAAGTAATCTTCAAGAATGCGGGATTTTCCGATTCCGTGCTTTCCCATAAGCATAATGTTCTGCTCAGGTGGTGTGTTATCAAGAATAAAATGTAATTGCTTTGTGTTTACTGTCATAGTTTTATTTTAACTGTCATTTTTACTTGCTGAGCAAAAATGACAGGAGGTCATTTTTGCATCTTATTCTGTTGGGCGTTTTTTAAGGTTCTTGCTTTCTGCAATAGCCTGTCCTTCTCCAACCTGCTGTTCCATCATAGCGCGAACTTTAAGTGGAAGACCTGCAAGTGTAATAAAGCCCTGTGCGTCTTTATGGTTGTAAAGTTCACCTGTTGTGAATGAAGCAATTGATTCGTTGTACAAGCTGTATTTAGATCCAGAACCTGCACCACGGATTGCACCTTTTACAACTTTTACTTTTGCCCAACCTGTAACGTTTTCTTCTGCTTTATCCATAAAAGCCATACAAGAATCCATCAAAGTTGTGAACCACTTTCCTTCATAGATTAATTCTGCCATACGGAGGGAAACCTGCTGTTTATAGTGATATGTTTCGCGGTCGAGACAGATGTGATCCATCATTCTGTGAGCGAAGTAAAGGATTGCTCCACCCGGTGTTTCATATACACCACGTGATTTCATACCAACAAAGCGGTTTTCACAGATATCAACAAGACCAACACCATTTCTTCCACCAATTGTGTTAAGTTCAGTAAGAAGGTCGAGAGCGTTCATCTTCTTTCCGTTCAATCCCACTGGAATACCTTTTTCAAAATCGATTGTTACGTATTCACCGTCATTTGGACATTCTTCAGGAACTGTTGTGTTCTTGAGCATATGTTTGAAATTTGGTTCATTTTCAATCTGTTCAAGTTCAAGACCTTCATGTGAAAGATGCCAGATATTTTCATCACGAGAATATGACTGATCTTTCTTTGAAGGAACTTCAAGTCCACGATCTTCAAGGAATTTAATTTCAGCTTCACGGCTATCCATGTTCCATTTGTCATCACGCCATGCAGCGATTACTTTAAGATCTGGAGCAAATGCTTTGATTCCAAATTCGAAACGAACCTGGTCGTTTCCTTTACCTGTAGCACCGTGACAGATTGCAACTGCACCTTCCTGACGTGCATATTCAACAAGAATCTTTGCAATCAAAGGACGAGCTGTAGAAGTTCCCAAAAGATATTCATCTTCGTAAACAGCATTTGCTTTAAGTGCTGGCCAGATGTATTCTTCGATATATTCCTGTTTTGCATCTACTACATAACATGCAGCAGCACCAGTCTTAAGTGCACGAGCTTTGATTGCTTCCCAGTCGTCACCCTGACCTACGTCGATACATACTGCGATTACATCATAATTGTAATTTTCCTGAAGCCATGGAATGATAACTGTTGTATCAAGTCCACCTGAATAAGCCAGAACTACTTTGTCTTTTGCCATTTTATATCTCCTGACACCCTGGTATGTTAAAAAATCCGAGCGTACATAAATATGTATATTTATACAGAAAATATACATATTTATGTAATTTTATGCAAGGGGATAATTAGGGAAAATTCGCTCTACTTCTTCCCTTCAAGACGCAATAATTCCTTTGAAGCCGCATAACTGATTTTGAAATTTTTAGATTTTTCTGCATATTTAAACCAGTAAATGGCTTTTTTCTTATCGTTTAAGAATCTTTCATTTATTGTTGCTAGAAAATAAACTGAATTATAATCTTCCGGATTAATTTTTACAGCTTTTTCAAAACTTTCAATACTTTTCTTAAAATCTTTTACACCAAAATAATAGCATCCTGTGTAATAATAGGGAAAATTTTTCTCAGGAAATAATTTTAGTGCTTCATCACATATTTCTTTCAAAAAAACTCTGGATTCATCATCTTCATTAAGAAGATACTCTGAAACTAGTCCTAATTCCTGCTCCAAAGCTTTATCACCATCTTCATATAAGCCTTCTTCCCAATACCAGCAGTTATTATTTTCCTTTGCATGGTTAAGCATCTCAATCGTAGAATCTTTTAATTCTTCATTTAATTTTGAAGCTTTCATTGCATAATGACGACTGGTATAAAAATCCAATCTGTCAGGAAACTTTGTAATTCCTGCACTCATATAAGAAACAGCTTTCTTCATAATTTCAGGTGAAGGAATTTTCATTTCTTCCGTAGATTGAGTTCCATCTTTTTTTGTAATCACATAGAAACCTGCAGTTTCAGGAGTATTTTTTGCTTCAATTAAATGATAATTAAACCAGCAGATATAATAATGAGGATCATCATCCTTTGTTTTAACCTTATCCCATTTTTTAAGATAAGTTAGTGCGTTCTGAAGATCTTCATTTTGCAAAAGAGGAATTACTTCTTTGTAATAATCTTTTGCAATAAGATTAAATGATAATAGAATCATTCCCAACAGTGTAATTACTTTTTTCATTGTGTACCTCACAAATATTTATTATTACCAGACAGCAGCCTGTTTCTGAACTATTTTTTCATATAAAGATTCTTTTCTATGACTTGTATCAACTTTATATGCAGTAATATTAGAAACTTCAGACAATGCATATACGGATCTTCCTATCGACTTGTAGTTGTATCTCCAAGGATCAATAACCGTAATTGCTCCAATATATTTTTCACCTTTTTCATTAACAGCATTTTTTTCCTGATTGCTGGTCATCATTGTTGCATGGGAATCGTTTATAACCCTTGCAATACATATATATGCTTCATCTGAATTCTGAATTTTTTCGATAAAATTACTCATTTCCTTTTGATTATCAACTCTTTCAAACCCCACAATCACTTCATCTCCAGCAATGAGATTTACGGCTTTTCTGTAGTTTTCTCCATAATTGATACACAATTTTTGATCACCTCCATATGAAAACAAATCCGCTTCCTTTAATAATTCATTTATCTCATTCATAGTCTTTAAAGTACCATTTGCGGTATAAGCGACATACCCTAAAGTAGCTACAACACAACCACTATTATAAAGAGTTACAGGCTTTTCTAATTTAAACTGATATTTATTTAGAATTGTATCTCTAATCTTTCCTGTTCTTTCATCCTCAAGTCTTTTCTTAAATGAATCGTATTGAAGGAATTCAACAATATCACCTTGAACAAATTCTTCTTTAGATAAATTACAGTCAGGATTATCACTTAAATATTTTTCATACTCATCATCTACATACAGTGCATATTTACTTAAGTAAGTATCTTCATTTCTTTTATCGACTTCTTCCTGTGTCCTTCCAAATCCCAATGCATATTTTTTATTTTCAAGATCCGTCTGTCTGTAACCAGGATCCTTTGTTTCAAGAAGATAATATTCAAAATCATCCTCACTTTTCTTAAATGAATCGCCGGAAAATAGTAAATAAAACAGCCCTTCTTTTCCAATTTCTTCATAAATCTCTGTATAATCAAAAACATCACTTTCATTACTATAGACATCCTGTGAAATTCCATACAATGTTTTTAGTTTTGAAAAGGTCTCATACCCCTCTACTCTTGCCTGAAATTCATCACCTTCCGCAAGATGAACAGTTTCATGAACAAGCAAAGATGCAAATTGAGCAGCTGCATCAACATTATTGTCAATAAACTTATCTGAAATATAAATTGACTGCATCTTTTTATCTGCTTTACCTAATGCTTCCATCTTTTCCACATTTAGTTCTATTTCTCCATCCCAAACCTTTTGTGCAGCAATGTTACCAAATAATGTTTGAGAAGCTGCAGCTGCGTTTATTCCATTTACTATTCCAAGATCAGTGAAATCTCCTGAATTAGCTTTTATTTTTGCATTCCAGATTCTTAATGCATCTTTGTAACTTTCTGTGGAATTTAAAAGAGCTGCAACATCTACCATATTTCCATTTTTACTTATGTTGGCAGTTACACTATTTTCATCAAACTGTAGTTCAAACAATCCAACGTCATTATTAAGATTAAAACCAAGATTATTTGCACTCAATATATTCAGGGAAGTTTTTCCTGTTAACCCATATTCAATTCCAGCTCCTGCAAGTACGGATAAATTTCTATTTATTTTTTTAACCCCTGTCGTATCATAAAAAGAATTACTTAGATCTTTTCTAAGACCATCTTTTGTGAAAATATCATCTAATGCTGCATTAAATGACAGCTTAAATGTTTCAGAGCCAAAAGCTGATACAGAGTTTAACAATGTATCTTTACCATAAAAACCTGAAGCAACCTTATTCCAGTCAATTTCAAAACCTTTTTCAAAATCTATCGAATCAATAAAATTGTTAGTTACAGAAGTTAAATAATTTGTTCCTGCCTTCAGACCACTTTTAGCAATTATTTTTGTTCCTTTCGATGAAATAGAATTTATTGCTGAACCTAATCCAGAAGTAAATTTACTGCTCAAAATTCCTGCTATCTCTTTTACGCCTCCAGAAATAAAATCATTCAAAGTCTTTCTCTTATAGCTGTAATCCATTACACCATAAGCAACATCATCAACATAATTGAAGATCTCCACCCCCGTTGCACTAGCTGCAATCGAGCAAATAATATCACTAATTTTCCTAATCGTAGGAATTTCAATTCCAAAAATCTTATTATCAGATGTAAACTTTTTCTCATACAATGGAGTTCCTAATTGAACATATCCTTCTCTGTTCACTAAAGAATTCCAAATAAAGTCTAACATTATTTGTCCCATTTCGCCACTTCCATTTTTTGAAATATTTTCGAAACGTCCCCTTTTTATATCAACATTACTTACAAACTCTGGAGCATAACCCACATGTTTTGAAAATTCACCTTCACTATTTTGAGAACCGAATATCTTTTCATAAATCTTGTTAAGTTCTTCAAGGTTTTTACTTACAATCAAATTATAATTTTCATTATTTAAGCTGAAACTGTCTGGTAGTACTAAGTCATTTATTAAATCATCAATTGTAAACCATTCATATTTATGAACAGTTTGTTTTTCACGAACAGCATTATTAAAAACAAGGGAATCAACAACCGCATATCTACTTATTTCATCACCAACAGAATACCCTTCTCTTCTTACAAGATCTTCCTGCCATTTACTGAGTTCTAAATTACTCTCATTTAATCTGCTTTCTATTTCAAGCTTCTTTTGCAAAACTACAGATTTAAGAAGTTCATTAGAGTAAACGATATTTAATGAATTCAATTCCTTTTCTTTTTCATCTATCAAATTATAAGTATCAGCTAAACCGATATAATTCTGAAGTTTTGTAATATGATAATCAATGCATTTATCATATTCTTTTTCAGAAGCAGATTGCAAAGAATAATTTAATAACTCATCAAGTACTGTATTTTTTCCCTTAATCAAATCAGTGAGTGATAAATTAGATATTTTCATAGTATCAGGATTTAGTTGTTCGGTTATTAAAGAAAAATCTGTTAAAATGTCATCATCCAACTTTTGGGCTTCCCCTGAATATTGATCTTCAAGCCACTTTAATTTCTTATTCTGAAGATCATTATATTGTTTTTCAATTTCATTTATTTTTTCCGAATATTGTTTCTGGCACATTAATTTCCATTTTTCATATTCTTCAGAAATCATACGTTCTGATTTATTCCACTCAAGATTTGAAACATCAATGACTGTATTAACATCTTTAAGCCATTTTTCATATCTGGCATTAAGCTCTGTTTCTTTAACAAAAAGATTTACATCATTGACTTCCTGTAATGAATTAATATTATTGATCATTAAAGAAGAACATAATTCTTTCTGCTTATTTAACAAATAGGAATCCGAACAGTTTACATTATTTACAATTTTATCACCTAATACCTGCTTCAAAACATGATTCATTTCGGAAAGCAGATTATTTTTGTTCCACAACTTATCACATGAAATTTCATTTAAAACACTATAATTTTGATCCAAATCTGCAATTACATTTTCACTTGTCAATAATTTCTGTTCAATATCAGAAAGAAGAACAACAGTTTGAGCATTCTGATTATCCCGTTCAACTATATACTCACTTATTTTTTGTTCAATATCATTAAACTGTTTCAAAAATTCTTTGTAAAATAAATTTGTTACAGTTTCCAGGTTATTATTATCATCGTTGATTAAATCAGCTACTGAATTGAATAATTCTTCTGTAACTTTACTATCTTTCAAAATTGTGGAATTGCCTGTAATTTTTTCTATGGAGTGGCAAAAATCTTCAAAATTAAAAAGCCCCTCATGAAAACCAACTGTTAATTCCTGAAAATCTTTCTTTTCATTTGAAAGTTGCGCTTCAATAGCCCAATATTCATTTGTCAATTTATTATATTTCTGTTTATACTCATTACTTATTTCACTATAACCACGTTGAACTGCAGAAACATCCGAAGCACATTCTTCCAGTGAACTTGCTGAAGTAAAACAAGATGCACCACAAGCAAGTAAAATTGAACATGGCACTATTGCCCATGCTCCAACTGCTGGTATTGCAGCGATGGATGACATCATCGTAGCACCCAAAATCCATTTAATTCCATCATTCCTGTATGAAACGGCAGTTTCATACAATTTATCAATTACCCCCTGCAGTCCTCGATAACTAATTATATCCACCCTTTGCTTCTCTAATTGAAAATCAGGATTAATATTAAAATTTGAATAGAGAATAAATTTTGCTATATCATCTGAACCATTATTCTCTACAACCTTATCATAGGCTCGATGAATTTCTTCAATTCTTGACGTCGTATAAATATCATTAAGTTTCAGTCCTAAAATTTCATCGGTTGGTATTCCAAGGGAATAATTGTTAGCATCCAGTGGATTTTCTGATTCACCATACAATTTTGTATCAGCTGATTCATATATCAGATACGAAACTGACATTAGAAGATCATCAAGATTATACTCTTTATTATTTACATTTAATAAAAAATTCTGAACATCAAAAAAAGCTTTACTATGATAACTAACTGAACCATCAGTATTGTAAATACAAATATTTTTATTTGATACATAGGAAATTATGTTATTACTATAATCATTTAATTCATCGTCTGTCTTAAGTTTAATGTTATACTTTGGATTTTCAGCATCTTGCTCATCTTTTATTACACATACAAACTTTTGAACAATATCAGGAATTTTAACACTGTCTTCATCCAATTCGTTTAAATCTGTTTCCTTTATTAATTTAGAAACA
>JAHAZA010000098.1 GCA_018385415.1 Treponema sp.
GTTTCTTCTATCGCTTTTTTATAATAGGGATATTTTTTGAGGGAAATTTTGAGAAAAAAAAAAAAATAGTAACTTTATTTTTAATTTCCTATTGGTATAGTAGGTAAGTGGGTTTATATATAATCATAACTTACCTGGTGGTTAACAGGAATTAAACAGCAAAAAAGGAGCATTATTATGGCAAATAAATTACATTTTGAAACATTACAGTTACATGTTGGACAGGAACAGGCAGATCCTGTTACAGATTCAAGAGCAGTTCCAATTTATCAGACAACATCTTATGTATTCCACAATTCACAGCATGCAGCAGACCGTTTTGGGCTTGCAGATGCAGGAAACATTTACGGCGGATCTTACAACCTTTTAGCTCACACACTTTCACAGTATGGCGTTGAAACTTCCTTTGTAAACGCCCACGACCTTGCAGAAGTTGAAAATGCAATCAGACCAAACACAAAAGCAATTTACCTTGAAACATTAGGAAACCCAAACGCAGACATTCCAGACCTTGATGCAATTTCTGCAATCGCAAAAAAGCACGGTCTTCCAGTAATCGTAGACAACACATTCGGAACACCATATCTTTTCCGTCCACTGGAACACGGTGCAAACATCGTAGTTCACTCTGCAACAAAGTTCATCGGTGGACATGGAACAACACTTGGTGGAATTATCGTAGACGGCGGAAACTTCGACTGGAAAGCATCAGGAAAATACGCAAATATTGCTGCTCCTAACCCATCTTACCATGGAATCAGCTTTGCAGATGCAGTAGGACCTGCAGCTTATGTTACATACATCCGTGCAATCCTTCTTCGCGACCAGGGCGCTTCAATTTCACCATTCAACGCATTCTTACTTCTCCAGGGTACAGAAACATTGAGCCTTCGCCTTGACCGTCATGTTGAAAACACAAAGAAAATCGTAGAGTTCCTTAAGAATCATCCAAAAGTTGAAAAAGTAAATCATCCTTCACTTGCAGATCATCCAGACCATGCATTGTACGAAAAGTACTTCCCAAACGGAGGAGCTTCAATCTTTACATTCGAAATCAAAGGTGGAAAAGAAGCTGCATGGAAGTTCATCGATAACCTTAAGATCTTCAGCCTTCTTGCAAATGTTGCAGATGTAAAATCCCTTGTAATTCATCCTGCAAGCACAACACATTCCCAGCTTAACGATGAAGAGCTTAAAGATCAGGGAATCAGTCAGAGCACAATCCGTTTGAGTATCGGAACTGAACACTACGAAGATATTATTGCAGATCTTGAAAATGGATTTGCAGCTGTGTAGAAAGTGATTGTTGAAAATTGATGGCAGAGTCTTAAGGCTCTGCTTTTTTATTTTAGGGAGAGAACTTCTTCTACAGGAAGTTCTACGGCTTGGGCAATCTGTTCGGCTGTGAGGACATTCATGGCAAGAAGATTTCTGGCGTTTTGAAGTTGCTGAGCATGTAATTGATTTTCAACTTCGGTTGCAACTTTCTTGTTAACTTCTTTTTCAAGCTTAATTGCAACTTGTTTTTCAACTTCGTTTGAAACCCTTTTTTCAACTTCATTTGCAACTCTTTTATCGACTTCACTTGCAACCCTTTTATCGACTTCGGTTGCAACTCTTTTATCGATTTCTATTGCGACTTCTTTTTCGACTTCTTCCCTTATCCATTCTCCAACTGTCATATACTCTTTTCTCCACTTTGTGCTATGCTTTACACTTTCGACTTCTTTTGAAATCTGTTTTGTAAAAACATCCTCTGGGTCATTTGTTATAAGATAGCGGAGAAAAGTTCCAAGTCGTGAATCTTCCCGCTTAAGCTCACTTGCATTCAGATTATAAAATACTTTGCGGGTATTGTCATCATAAGATTTGTCCGGTCGCTCGAGAAAATTCTGTTTGACTGTATAAATGAGGGAATCGTGGTTGAATGGATCGAAGGTACAGATAAAAATTACATAGCTTTCTTTTAAGTGGCGGTAATCCATGCTGCGTTCCAGCTGGTCGATGTCCATCAAAGCCTGATAATATCTGACACGCTTTTCAAGATTGTGTTTGTCTGTTGTCTGAATTTCGATATCATAAATTTTATTGCTGTCACGGACATATACATCAAGCCTGATGCTATGGGATCCATAATCCGGTGCAATTGCATACTGATTGTGAACATATTCCAGCCGGTCAATTTTTATATTCAAAAGCAGTTCAAGCATTTGACGGCAGATAGACTCGTTCTGCATTACTTTGCAGAAGATATAATCATCTGTGATTTTTAGTTCATTCCATGGTTTCATAACTGGTATCTCCTAAGTGTGGGTCTTAGTTATAGATACTTTTTTGTTTGGAATTTTGTTGCGGAAAAATAGATTTTTTTCGATTTTTATATTTTAGTGCAGTAATCAGTTTATGCTAAACAGGCAACTTCTACATTCACAGGTTCACTTTGCATCGCTTGCCATAAGGTAAGCTTCATCTGCATAGTCATCCAGCTTTCTAGTCATAATGGGCTCCTAGCTGAATCCTTACACTTGCATGCTTTTAGATTCCCTTCGTAAGGTATTATAAAAACGACTCAAATATTCGTTAAGCCCTTTTACTTTAGGCATTCTTTCATATTTGACCGAAGAAATATCCATAAACATTTCAGGATCCTCTTCTACAGCTTTGTTCATATAAATAAGAATCTTACAGACATAGGCTTCATTGACTGTCCAATCTTTTCTTATTTTTCGTCTTAAAACCCAGCTGGATTCACGACACATCTCAAGTTCAAGAAAAAAAACATTTAACAAACGACGGTGATAATGAAGAATATTTTCAACACCATTATCCTTTTCCTTTCCAGTAAAATCTGAATCAAATCGCTTTTTATATTCTTCAGGAATTCTTTCAATATCGCTGCTACAATCCTTATAGAAAAATTTAATTATACTTTGCAAGGCATGAGCAAAATCAAAGCTCATGTAAGTTGACATCAATCCGGTATAACGCTGAAATTTCATAATTTGAACCGGAATACTTATAGTAACAATTAGAGTGATAAATGCGATAATAACAGAAATCCAGTCAGACATATTAAATCTCCGTGATTGAATTCATATAATTCTTAATAAGCTCTGTATTAAGATTTTTTTTCTTTGTTATTGTTTTTACAGATTTTTGGTTATTTGATTTCCCTGTATTTGTTTCTTCTTCAGTTATTTCATAATCTTGAAGATCGTTTGAACCTGCTACTTCTTTTAAGGTTTGCATTCTTAAAGAATGAAGTTCATTCAATTTGTCAAACTTGATCTTATTATCATCTGTAGCTATAACATGACACAGAAAAAAAACGACAATGCCTACCATAACAATGTAAATGAGTATAATTATATGATTAAAAACTAAGTCTGCTTTCCATCCTGTATTCATTTCAAATTTTATAGCAGATATTGTATCATCTGGAACTTGTTCTTTAATTATTTGTTGAGAAGTAATTATAATATCACTGCAATTTAAATCATTAATTTTTTTAAAATTTAACAAATATTTCCCCAAAATAATTCCTGAAAATATAGTAAGAATACATAACACAATTATATAAGGAATTTTTGTAAAAGATGCTTTATATACGACAAAGTCATTGTTTTTTTCTTTTTTTTCTAAACGGTCTTTTATTGAATTTAAAGTTTTTTCTATATTTTTAATAGACTTAGACAACTTTTCGTCGCATGAGTTATTCATATTACTTCTCCAAATTATTAAAATCAGTTCTTTTATTGTGAAATATTTTCGCTTTCGCAGTGCAGTAACTACTTCGACTTTACGCCTCTTTACGTCGCCCTTGCGTTGCTACTACACCGCGAAAGCTCGTCCCTGCTAGTTAAAAGCGGAACAAACAATGCGGAAACCAAGGCTGTAGTCCTGGCTGTAAGCGTGGCTGATGCTCTCGTAGCCCACCTTGCAGTAGTCGTCGTAGTAGCTATAGCTGCCACCGCAGTAATAGCGGTAGTAGCTGTCGTTCGGGTAAACATCCCAACACCACTCATCGACGTTGCCGCTCATGTCATAGAGTCCGTAACCATTTGCTTTTTTCTGTGCTACAGGATGTGTTCTATTTCCACTGTTACTATTACACCAGCCAACTTCATCAAGGTAATTACTACCTGAATATGTATAATTCTGTCCACCTTTTGCGGCATACTGCCACTCTTCTACTGTAGGAAGTCTAAATCCGTTGGCAGATAAATTTTGAGAGATTTTCCACTCGATGTATTTTCCTTTATGTGGCGTATATCCCCATTTGTCTGGGTTTGTTTTACCGTTTACAGAATATACTGGTGTTAACCCACATAATAAACTTAACTTATTACAAAAATATATTGCATCATACCAGCTAACACACTCTACAGGATAATTTTCTCCTATTATTCTACTTGGATTTTCTCCCATAACATCTTGGTATAAACTCTGCGTTACTTCTGTTTTTAACATTGTAAATTTAGTGTTAGGTATCTTAACAGACATTTGTAAAATTCTTGTTTTGTTTTCAAGCAAGACATAGCTACTGAAAGCTTTTGATAACTGAAGTCCTTGTTGAATACTATTTTCAAACCATCTTTGTAGTTTTATTGCCTCAGGCAAAGGCATCAAGTTTATATTCCGTTTAAACTCTTTTAGAAGTGCTTTTTCATAAGAAGTAATTCCAACAATTTCACGTAAGTCATTTTCTGGTTTCATTGTTCTTGACTGAACTTTACTTAAAGCACTTGTCTGTGTAACCTTTCCACTTACTGTATTGATTACACGAATCCTTGAAAAATTAAACCTGTACTGGCTTGGCTTGTCATCATTTTCTGAAGTTACATTGTAATCAACTTCAAAGTAGATAATTGGATCCCCTCGAGTAAGCAGAGAGTTATACATATCAACATTGTTTGTATATTCTTCAATTACAGCATCATTAAGTTCTGTTTCCATATTTGGAGCTTTTTTCCCACTTAATGCTTCGTAATTTACAATAAAGTTATCTGTATATAAAAGTATTCCGTCTGAATAAAGGCTCAAATAAGCATTCCACCCATTTTTACTTCCTTCGTAAGTTCCAAAACTTACCTTAAGCTCATCACCCATAGAAGATACTGTTTTTGTATTTGCAAGTGTCTTCTGATCCCCACGGATTTCTGTTAAAAGCCCATTCTGTTGTGACATTGTTGCTTGTTTTACTGTATCACAATCAGTAAAGAATTTATTGGTCAAATCTTCATAACTTTTTATAATCTGATTTTCACGTCGCTTTAAAGCCTGTTCAGTTGGTTTTCCGTTACTTCCAAGTTCAACTGTTGAGTAGGATTTATTTCGAATGCGTTCCTCTTCTGCTGCCCGTTCTTTTACAAGCTGATTATAAAGTTCTAATGAACGATTTTCTACATCCTGTCTTATTTCAACAAGTGCTTTTTTCTTTGATTCAAGCACACTAATTTGTCCAAGAACACCCTGCTTTTCCAACTTAAGCTTACGAACTTCTGCAGCTTTTGCAGCAGCATCCTTTGCCATCTGGTCACGCTGGGTTTTAAGTGCGATAGAGCGTTCTGCTTCGAGTTTTGCATCCTGGTCTGCACGGGCTTTCTGTGCCTTAAGTTCTTCCTGGCGTTTCTTTTCTGCATTCTGCTTTTCAACGAGTAATGCTTTTTCTGCTTCGATTCTATTTTTATTCTGGATGGCATTGATGTCGTTTGATGTCATGAGTTTTGAAAGTTCTGCATCATAATCTGCCATCTGCTTTTGAAACTGTGCTTCATTCTGTTTTGCAAGGGCTAACTGATCATCTACGCTAAAACCAGCAGAACCACTTGTAAGTAAATTTTTATTTAATTCAGAAATACTAAGTCCAAGTTTATTTGCAATTGAAAGAGTAACTTCATCTACGGCACCAGTTGAACCATAAAGATATTCTGCCTTTGAATATTCTTTACTTGTTGCACTTGCCATCTGTTCGCCGGTTGTAAGGTCTGTAAAGTCAACGCTTATTGTATAACCGCTTCCTGTTTTACGAATCTTTGTAAAGAGTGCAAATTTTGCTGTTGTAATTTTTCCAAGTTCAATTGCAGTAGATTCATCACGGGCAGCATTTTCACTTTCTGCCTGAA
>JAHAZA010000099.1 GCA_018385415.1 Treponema sp.
GATTCTAAGGGACAAAGCCTCGTTTAGTCTCAGTCCGGTTCCATAAAGAAGCTTTGCTATAAGTTTTTTTGTTCCTGTCAGATTTCCAATGATTTTAGAAACTTCCTGCCGGCTAAAGACAACAGGAATTCTTGTTTTTTTCTTTGCATGGACAACATTCGCTAATTTTTCCATAGGCTCATTTTTTACAAATCTATAATAGAAAAGAAGTGCTGCGAGAGCCTGATTCTGCGTTGATGCACTGACATTCTTTTTTAGTGCCAGAAACTTTAAATATTCATTTATTTCTTTTTGTGCAGACTGATTATTACACTTGCTGTCCGATGCAATATTTTGAGTAAGAAAAAGTTGAACCCATTTTTTATAGCGGTCAATTGTACATTTTGAATAATGACGGACCTTCAACGCTTCTTCAAGTTTTTTTGTTTCATTTTGAACATAATCATTAAATAATTCGTCGTTTGCATTTTTTGGATAATTCTGATTTTCATTAACATCCTCAAAAGTGAAAAGCCCCGTTAAGTAAAGATTCTGTAAGAGCGAATCCATACATTTCTGACTATCCGGTATAATCCAAATTCTTTTTGAGGGGTCGTACGTGCGGTTGGGAAGCCTTCGTACAGAATTTAATACAGGTTCTGTAAAACCAGACAGAAATGATAGAGAAATCTCAGATTTGCCATATGGCTGTATTAATACTTGCATATCTTTAAAAATAATGCGAATACTTGGTTTTAACAAATAAAAAAAAACGCAGCAGGGAAGAAGGAAAATGTTGGCATAATAAAATCGGAAACGTTCATCTGAAATGGGCGTTTTCAAGAGGGACACTTTTTGAATTGCGATTCAGGCTTTGCTTTTTTATTTTGATACGAAAAATCAATGCTTGTCATTGCAATAATCGCAATTGTTATAGACCTGCTCACCTTCCTAATTAAATAGGACTTATTTATTTTTTCTTTCAATTCTGTAATCAGTTCTTTTACGATTGAATTAAATTTTTCACCTGTTTCATTTGATATTGTTTGAAATGTCTCATTTTCAGTAAACAGCTGTTTTTCAAATCTAAGAGCTGTGTACCAATGGAGCTTTTCTCTGCCTCTGGAAAATCTTTTTCCAAAAATTCAGAATTAAAGCTCTTCAAGCGGCTTTGTTGAACACGCAACAAGTCCTGCTGTGGGAGCAAAAGGCTTTGTTTCAAAAACGGCGATGGTTTACGGTCTCAACAATATCATCAACCTTTTGTACAAAATCTTTTCGTTTCGTGTTATAATTTCTATGTAGTGTCTCCACTTTGTATGAGGTAATGCCCATACTGTTATTTTTATCATTAACATTTTGATGCTAAATCCACGTTTTTACAAACTGGCTGGTACTACATATTGTCTGTATTCTTAATCAGTATGGAGTTAAAATATGAATAAACAGGTTAAACAAGCCATTTTTTGGGTTGGTGCACTTATTATTGGTGCTGTTTTAGGATTATTGCATATCACAGCTATTGATAATATCTGTAATTTTATTGCAACAATCTTTACAAGACTTTTCAAGTTTACTGCAGTTCCTGCTATTGCAGTATCTATTCTTACAACACTTGCTTCCCTTGGTGGAAACAAAGAGACTGGAAAGATTTTCAGAAGAACATTGATGTACACTCTTCTTACAACACTTGCTGCTTCTACAATTGCGGCTGTTCTTTTTTTTGTTATTAAGCCGGAGGTTCTTTCAGCTTCAGTTTATGAAGGTGTTGCTGCTGAAAAGCTTGCAAATATGAATTCTTCAACTTTCCTTGACTACTTTATACAGGCAATCCCAGATAATATTCTTTATCCATTTGTTTCTGGGAATGTTCTTTCAATTCTTATCGTTTCATTTGTATTTGGATTTGCAATTTCAAAAATGCAGGAATCTGATAAGAAAACTGCAATTCTCAATGTAATCAATGGATTCCAGGAAATGGTTTTCAAAGTAATCGGTTGGATTATTGCAATTCTCCCAATCGGAATTATTGCATTTACAGCTCAGCTCATTAACGAAATGAGTGCTCATATTGCAATGGAATCTATCGGAAAATATGTGGCAGTTGTATTAAGTGGAAATTTAATCCAGTTCTTCATTGTTCTTTCAATTTTCCTTTTGATCCGTGGAATTAATCCTGCAAAGCATTTCAAGAATATGATTCCTGCAATTTTAACTGCATTGTTTACAAAAAGTTCTGCAGCAACACTTCCTGTAACAATGGACTGTGTTGAAAATCGTGTAAAATGTGATAAGAAATTCTCACGCTTTATTCTTCCAATGTGTACAACAATTAACATGAACGGTTGTGCTGCTTTCATTCTTGTAACATCACTTTTCGTAATGAAAAACGGTGGTGTTCAGCTTGATCTTATTACAGTTATTACATGGATTCTCATTTCAGTTATCAGTGCAGTAGGAAATGCCGGTGTACCAATGGGATGTTTCTTCCTTACACTTTCTTTGATGGCAGGAAAAGGAATGCCTATCGGTGTTATGGGAGTTATTCTTCCAATTTATGCTGTAATCGATATGATAGAAACTGCTGTAAATATTTACTCAGATTCTTGTGTTTGTGCAATGACAAATAAGGATTTGAAAAATCTAGTTACTGAATAAGTCTCTTATGATGGAGTGAAAAAGTAAAAAACATTGCAAGTAAAGAAAAAAAAATCCCGCGTGCGGGATTTTTTTTGTATTACCACCAGTGTTTTCTTTACTTTTGACCGTAGTACGCATTAGGCCCATGCTTACGTTCATAATGCTTGTTAAGAACATAATCAGGAAGTGGCTTCCACTGTGGATTGATCTGCATTGTCATCCAAGCCATGCGGGCAACTTCTTCAAGAACTGCTGCGTTGTAAACTGACTTGTCGGCATTGCTTCCCCATGTAAAAGGGCCGTGGCCTGCAACAAGTACCATTGGGTTTTCAGAAGGAATTAAAGGTTTGAGAGGAGTTTCGTCAAAGCCTTTTGCTCCAACTTTTTCTGGGCGGAGGAATGTGTCGGCAATGAGGATTCCTGTTTCTTTTTCGTAGGCGCTTTCAACCTGTTCTTTTGTGATCATTGGTGTACATACAACCTGGTTTGCGCTGTGGTCAGCGTGTGTCGTTCCCAAAAGCGGAATGCATCTGCAGGCCTGTGCCCACGCAGTTGCATGTGGTGAATGGGTATGAGTAACACCACCGATGTTTTCAAATTCCTTATAAAGAATTGCGTGGGTTGGCGTGTCTGATGAAGGATTAAGTGAACCTTCAACTTTGTTACAGTCTAAGTCAACAACAACCATATCATCAACCTTCATTTTGTCATAAGGAACGCCAGATGGTTTTATTGCAAAAACGCCTTTAGCCTTATCAAATGCCGAAACGTTTCCCCATGTATAAATTGCAAGACCCCTCTGTGGAATCTGCATGTTAGCTTCGAAAGCTTCTTCTTTTAATGTCTGATAGATTGAACTCATATTTTCTCCTTATCAAGATGGAAATTTGGCTGACAGAAATTCCATCTTAATAACATAATTTAGATATTTGCGATTGCGGCTCTTTCGATATCAAGGCCTTTTGTGTAGTTTGCAAAGAATCTGTTAAATCCTTCCTGGTCTTCTTTTGATGCTTCGAATGTTTTTGTTTTTGCTGTTGCAAATACATTCTGTTCAAGGTAGTCAGAAAGTGATTTTCCTTTTCCGTTTACAAGGTATGAAGCAAGGACTGCCATTCCCCATGGACCACCTTCTCCTGCTGTTTCCATTAACGAAATTGGTGTGTGCATTGCAGATGCCATTGCTGTAAGTCCTGCTTCCTGGGTCTTAAAGAATCCGCCATGTCCTGTAAGACGGTCGATTTTTACATTTTCTTGGTTAAAGAGAATGTCCATTCCTGTGCGGAGTGCACCCAGAGCTGTAAAAAGCTGCCCTCGCATAAAGTTTGCAAGAGTGAATGAGGCATCCTGTGTGCGTACAAAAAGAGGACGGCCTTCGTTGATTCCTGTCATTGATTCGCCTGAGATATAATTGTATGGAATACATCCGCCGCAGTCTTTATCACCTTTAAGAGCTGCTCCTAAAAGGTTCTGGTAAAGTGTGCTCTTGTCGACTGTGAATCCACATGCGGCGATTGCTTCGCCAAACAGCTTGATCCATTTGTCATATTCACCAGTACAGTTGTTGGCATGTGCCATTGCTGTAAGTTCGCCTGATGGTGTTGTTACAAGGTCAATTTTTCCGTTGTAGGCTTTTGAAAGATCTTTTTCAAGAACAACCATTGCAAATACAGAAGTTCCTGCTGATACGTTACCTGTACGTGGTTTTACTGAGTTTGTTGCAACCATTCCAGTTCCTGCATCTCCTTCTGGTGGAGCAAGAGGAACTCCTGCTTCAAGCTCTCCATCTTTGTCTAAAAGCTTTGCACCTTCAGCTGTCAAAGTTCCTGCATTCTGTCCTGCAACAAGCACTTCTGGAAGAAGATCTTCAAGTTTCTGAGAGACACCTTTTGATTTAATGAGGTCGTTGAACTGTCCGCACATTTTTGTATTGTAAGCTTTAGTTGCAAATTCAACAGGGAACATTCCTGATGCATCTCCGATTCCTAAAACTTTCTTGCCTGTCAAAAGCATGTGGATAAAGCCTGCAAGTGTTGTAAAGAATGCAACATCTTTTACATGTGGCTCGTTGTTCAAAATTGACTGATAGAAGTGTGAGATGCTCCAGCGTTCTGGAATTGGATAACCAAAGAGGTTAGAAAGTTCTTCTGAAGCCTGTCCAGTAATTGTGTTTCTCCATGTTCTGAATGGAACAAGAAGGTTGTCATTTTTATCAAATGCAAGATAACCGTGCATCATTGCACTGATACCGAGAGCTTTTAGCTTTGTAAGTTTTATTCCGTATTTTGACTGAACATCTTTTTTTAAGTCTTCATAACAGCTTGAAAGTCCTCCAAGAATATCATCAAGGGAATAAGTCCAGATTCCGTTTTCAAGTCTGTTTTCCCAGTCGTGAGCGCCACCTGCAATAGGGGTATGATTTTCGTCGATTAAAACGGCTTTGATTCTTGTAGAACCAAATTCGATTCCCAGCATTGCATTGCCGTCTTCAATTAATTTTTTTGTGTCTGTCATTGCTAAATATTCTCCTTAAAAAATATATTTATTGGAATAAAAATCTCTCTTTCAATTTTTTCGTTTATCAGACAATGCTGATATAATTTTTTGACAGCAAGATATCCCTGGTCCTGTGGGGACTGAGAAATCAAACAGTCAATGTTTCCTTCTTTCAGGGACTTTACATTTTTTTCCATTAAGTCATAGCCGATGAGTGCAAAGCTTTTTGTTATTTTTTTTGCCTTGCAGTAATCGGCAATTTCTGATGAGCCTTCGTTTGTAACAAATATTCCATCAGGTTTTGCTTTTAGAATTGCTTCGATGAATTTTTTCTGTGTACCGTATTCCTTTGCTGTGTAGGTAATATTTTTTACAACTTTTGGATTGTTGAAATATTCTGCGAAGCCACGGGAGCGTTCGTGCAAGTTCGGTGCTTTGTCATACATTTGTACAGTTATAATTTTTTTTGCATTTGGAACAAGAAGATCCATGATGCGCCCTGCACAGTAACCGCCTTGATATGGATCCTGAGCAACTGTTGTCAACTGTTTGTCGTGATCAAGTGGTGAATCTACAAATACATATGGAACATTTGAAAAAAGTGGAAGTATTTCAAAAATTTCAGGAGCCACGATTGGAGCTGTAATCAATGCATCAATTTTTTCTTTGCTTAATTCTTTTGCTTTTTCAACAAATGCTTTGCTGCTGTGGCGTTTGTATTCAGTCAGTTTTATTTTTATTGAAAAGAGTTTGAATTCTTCTGCAGCTTTTTTCATTCCTTCAAAAACAGATTTCCAGTAACTTTGTTCTGTTCCAAGATCTGGCAGAAGTACGCCGATTACGAAATCTTTCTTTGTCTTGAGCTGTCTTGCAATTGGGTTTGGTTGATATCCGTATTCGTTGATGATTGCCTGAATTTTTTCAATTGATTCTTTTGAAACCCGACCGCGGTTGTGAATGACGCGGTCAACTGTTCCAATTGAAACTCCTGCTTTTTGTGCGATTTCGTTGATAGTAAGTGACAATTTATGAATTCCTTATGGTTTTGCGTGTTCGTACACGCAAATTATAATGGTGGTCGCAGAATTTTGCAAGGAATTTGTGAAGGTGGAGGGAATTATTGATGATGGCTCTGTTTTCACTGTCTTCCATCATTGCATCATAATAATTTACTGATGCAAAAAAAAATCCAGTCTCAAAAAAAAAGACTGGATTTGTAAATCTCAAATCAATTAAGTTGTTAACTTATTTCTTGTTAACTCTGTCTTTAAGAGCTTTTCCTGGTTTGAATTTAGGACATTTAGAAGCTGCGATCTTGAGTGTTTCTCCAGTTTTTGGGTTGCGTCCTGTACGAGCAGCACGTTTACCAACACCGAATGTTCCAAAACCGATAAGTGAAACTTCGTGTCCTTTTGAAAGTTCTTTAGAAATTGTTTCGATAGTAGCTTTGAGAGCTGCTTCTGAGTCTTTTTTTGACAATCCTGTATCTTTTGCGATTGCGTCTACTAATTCTGCTTTGTTCATTATTATTTCCCCTCTAAATAATATTATATTTGATAAGTACTTATATTCTATAAGAATAGTGTGATTTAAGCAAGTAAGAAATTGAGATAGAAAAAATATGATTTATGATGTATAATACTTTGTTATGCAAAATAATTTTGATGCTCAGAAAATGATGAATCCTCTTATTGTTCAAAGTGACAGAAGTATTCTTATGGATGTTCATGCTCCTTTGGCTGATGAATGTCGTAATGCTCTGATTCCTTTTGCTGAACTTGAACGTTCACCTGAGCATCTGCATACATATCGGCTAACTCCACTTTCGCTGTGGAATGCTACCAGTGCCGGGTTTACTTATCAGGATGCAATTGATGTACTTAGAAAGTATTCTCGTTTTGATGTCCCTCAGTCGGTAGAAGTGTGGATTGAAGAAACTGCAGGTCGGTTTGGAAAGCTTCGTATGATTCCGGCTCCTTGTGAGGTGGTGGAATTTGAAAAGAAAGCAGGTCACTTTCCTGATGATGTTGTTGTAATTAATCCGGGTAATCAGGTTGATCCTTGCGAAGAGGAAAAGAAAAAAAAGAATCAGGGTAAAGAAGAATATCTTCTGCTTGTTGCTGAAACAAAACCTATCTATAAACAGATTAATGCAAATGTCCAGCTTAGGAAATTTTTAACTCCATGTCAGGTTGAAAATGCATTCATCCTTCTTTTAACAGATCGAGGTACAATCAAACAAAAGTTAATCGAACTTGGCTGGCCTGTAAAAGATGAAGTTCCTCTCCGCGATGGTGAACCACTTGATGTTTCTCTTAACGAAAAAACTTCTTCTGGAAAAGATTTTGTTATTCGAAACTATCAGACAGAAGCTGCAAAAGCAATTGTAGGTGATAAAGGTCCTGGTACAGGGTTTGGTACAATCGTACTCCCTTGTGGTGCAGGAAAAACAATTGTTGGTATGACAATTATGTCTATGCTTAAAACAAGCACCTTAATCATTACAACGAACATTACTTCAGTTCATCAGTGGATTGATGAATTAGTCGATAAGACAAATATTCCTCGTGACATGATTGCAGAATATACAGGTGAATCAAAAACTATTAAACCTGTTACTGTTGCAACTTATCAGATTTTGACATGGCGGCCTGATAAAGTAGGGCCTTATCCTCACTTCAGTATTTTCAGGGATCGCCCATGGGGACTGATTATTTATGATGAAGTTCATTTGCTTCCTGCTCCGGTGTTCCGTGTGGTTGCAGAACTTCAGGCTGTGCGTCGTGTTGGTCTTACTGCAACTTTGGTGCGCGAAGATAATTGTCAGGGTTATGTATTCTCACTTGTTGGTCCAAAGCGTTATGATGTTCCATGGAAAGAACTTGAACATACTGGCTGGATTGCAAAAGCTGAATGTGTAGAAGTGCGTCTTGATTTACCAACTGATCGTGAGCTGGAATATGCAGTAGCTCCTGCCCGTGAAAAGCATCGCATTGCATGTGAAAATCCTGTAAAGATAAAAATTGTTAGCGAACTTGTTGAACGATTTAATGAAGACAAAATTCTTATTATTGGACAATATCTTGATCAACTGGAAGAAATTGCAGCTCTTTTGAAAGTTCCTCTTATAACAGGTAAAACTCCGAACTCTGTTCGTGATCAGATTTATGGAGATTTTAAATCAGGTAAAGTCCGAGTTCTTGTTGTTTCGAAAGTTGCAAACTTTGCAGTTGATCTTCCTGATGCTTCAATGGCAATTCAGGTTTCAGGAACTTTCGGAAGCCGTCAGGAAGAAGCACAACGACTTGGTCGTATTCTTCGCCCTAAAGAAAGAACATCCAGGTTTTTTACTTTAATTTCTCGCAGTACTGTTGAAGAAGATTTTGGCTCGAACAGACAGAAGTTCCTTGCTGAGCAGGGGTACTCATATAGAATAATAAAATATGCTGATGCATCGTCATTTGATGTAATCAAAGATGACTTTGCTCTTTGCCATAACGGAGAGATTTAATGGCATTCCGAGAACCAGTGATGAGTGAACATGCAAAAAAGATTCTCAAATGGCGGGGAAGTTTTCTTGAACTGGAAGAAAATGTTTTTTCTGAAACAATGAGAACATATCTTGGCGAGATTAAAACGCCTTACAATAAGCATAAACTGATAGAAAATCTTGAAAGTTTTTTGCGACAGAAAGAACATCTTGTTGCAATTAAGAGCCTTGTGACTCCTCAGGAGCTTGAACTTATCTGTGCTATTGTTTTTATTCCAGATTGTACAGAAGAAAAACTTACGCTTTTTTTTGAAAATACTTTTAGTTTTTCTTTTCTTTATGAAACTGTAAATAATCTTGAAGAGCGTCTCATTATTTTTAGATATGAAAAAGATGGTGAAATCATAATTGATTTTAATCCACTTCTGGAAAATGCGTTTTATGATTTAATAAATGTAAATCGTCTTCTTTCAGAAGTTTCATTTAAAGAAACTAAAGATGATACTCCTGTCATTACTCCGGAATTTATTGCCTGCTTTATTTCTTTTGTGATGGAAAATCCAAATCTTTCAAAACAGGATCGTTCACTAAAAAAGCATACTGTTGAGATTGCTACAGAAATTTTTGGTCAACGAATTCCAATGTTCGAGGTTGTTTTTAATGCTTTTCTTAATCTTGGAATTTTAAAAGAAAACGGCAAAGGTGTGGATTTTGACTGGAATAAGCTTGATAAATTTGTACAACAGAGTTTTGCAGAACAACTCATATATATTGTAGTTTCAAGTGCTGGTCATTTTAGTCGAGAGAATTTAAAGGTCCAGGCGCAGCTATTGGTAGATACAATAAAAAATCTTCAGGGAATTTCTTTTACGAAAGATTTGTTCCTCCGTACAGGATTTCTGGTTGCAATTAGACCAAGGGCTCAGGAAGTTGTAAAAACAAGTGGTTCCAGATTTTCGAAGATGCTTGAGGAAAATAGAGCAATCATGGCTGCAGCGGATCCGGAAACAGTTAAGGTTTCTCAGACAGGTGGGCTTGAAAGAATGTTTGATGCTGCCTGTAATGTGGGATTGTTAGGCGCCTGTGGAATTACTGATGAAAAAAAAGATGTCTATACTATAAATAAAGTAATTGAGCAGAATCAATATGAAGCAGACACTGTTATAAAAGGAATGATAACAGTTGACCCAGGTATGACAGTTAATCTTATGCCAGGCTTTGCGCTAAAGGACGTTTTACCCATTGTAAAATTTATGACTGTTACAAGATATGACACAGTTTCCAGTTTTATGATTGACCGTCAGAGTATCATGAGAGGATTTGATTTTGGATTAACTTCAAAATCGATTCTTGCACTTCTGGAAGAACGAGCAGCATTCCCGATACCTGATACACTTTCAATCCAGCTTGAAGAGTGGAACGATTCTTATTCAACTGCTTCTTTTTATCGCGGCTTTGTTTTAAAACTTGACGGTAAAGCTGCACTTGCGGCAGAACATAACAGTGTACTGGCTCCTCATATTCATACTGTAATTGCTCCTGGAATATATCTGCTTGATATTAAAGATGATGAAGAAGCCATTGCTTTAATAAAAAAAAGTAAGCTTGATTTTGTAGGAAAAATTAAAACTGCACGAATAGAAAATCAAAGTCCTGATTTCTTTAAGCTGAATCTTGCAGGAAGAAAAATCAACGACCGTACAGGCTTTGAAGTTCCAGATGAAATTATAGAAACTGAAGATGCAGATAAAATTACAGATAAAATGTACGCTGCACTTGGAAAATTAAAACTTCCACATGAGCAGAAAGAAGGTCTTGAACTTAGAATTCTTCACAAGGTCATTGTAAATTCATCACAGCTAAATCCTGCAATTCTCCGGCTTGAACGCGTAAATGCAAATGCAATGGATTTTAGTGGCAAAGTTTATATTATTGATCTTGCAATAAAGGCAGGCGAAAGAATTGAGATGACTTTTGGCTCTGGGGAACTTTCGGTTGAAGGGGTTCCTCTTTCCATTAATAAGAGAGCTGATGAAGCATATGTTGAAATTGTAGTTACACCAGGAAATGTCGTAAGAGAATATGCAATTGGTAAAGCAAGTTCTGTTCGACGTTTACGAAAGCATGATTATATAAATAAACGAAATTACTAATCTGGTAAAAGAGGCTTATATGATAAAGACAGTTGTTTCAATTGATTTACCTGTTGATGAAAAATTGTTAATCAAGAAAAATACCATTTCGTCTGCCGGTAATACTGAAAAAGCTGATGGCTTAAAAAGAATCAGCATTGTTACTGGAATTCATGGTGATGAGTTGGAAGGACAGTTTGTCTGTTTTGAAATTCAACGTCGTATTAAAGAACATCCTGAATGCCTTACTGGTATTGTTGATATTTATCCTGCTTTGAATCCATTGGGGATTGATTCTGTAACACGTTCTCTTCCTGCTTTTGATATTGATATGAACAAAACATTCCCTGGCTTTAATGATGGTACAATGATAGAACATCTTGCGGCTAACATTATGCAGGATTTGCGTGGCTCAGATTTTGTGATTGATATTCATGCTTCAAGTATTTTTGTCCGTGAATTTCCTCAAATACGAATACCATTTAAGTTTAGAGAAAAACTTATTGATAAATGTAAATTGATGAATCTGGATTTAATATGGGCATCACAAAGTTCATCTGTTTCTGAGAATACACTTGCATATGCATTAAATGATGAAGGTATCGATGCAGTGGTAATCGATATGGGTATTGCGATGTATTGTACAAAGGAATATTGCAATCAAGTGACTGATGGTATTTTTGCTTTAATGAAAAATCTTGGAATGTGGTCAGGTGATGTGGTTGCTGCTAAAGAGCCGATTTACGCAGAAAGTGCATGTATAATTACATCAAAAACTCCGGGGCTATTTATTCGAGAAGTTAAGTGTGGAGATAAAGTTGAAAAAGGTCAGATACTTGGACGAGTAATTAATCCTCTTGAAGGAACTGTTAAAGAAGTAGTAGTTGCTCCAGAGTCAGGACTTTTGTTTACTGTCAGAGAATACCCGGTTGTAGAAGTTGGTTCACTTTTAGGGAGAATTTTTAGATGAGAGAAATAACAATTTGTGAAATGCCTTCACTTTATCGCGATGACTTTCGTGTAAAAGGTTTTGTTTTTGGAAGTGGAAAAAAATCTGTTAGTATTGTTGGAACTTTTCGTGGTAACGAGTATCAGCAGCAGTTTATTGCAGCACGGCTTGTAAAGCGTCTCAAGGAACTGGAGTCTGCCGGTGAATTGAATGAAGGTTTTGAAGTTCTTATAATTCCTTCCGCTAATGCATATTCAATGAATACAAGAAAAAAATTCTGGTCGACAGATAATACTGATATTAACCGTGCATTCCCTGGAAAAGCAGAAGGTTCAACACCTGAAATTATTGCGGATGGAGTATTCAATATGACTAAAGAATATGAATATGGTATTCATCTTGCTTCATATTATATGGTTGGATCATTCCTTCCTCATGTAAGAATTATGAAAAGTCATCTGGATTATTTTGAAGAGTCTGCCGGCTTTATGATGCCTTATATGATGATTCGTGATCCTCGATCATACGAAAAAACAACTTTAAATTATACATGGCAGGAAGCCGGCGTTAAGGCGTTCAGCTTATATTCTGCACAGACTGAAGGTATTGATCGAAATTCCGCACATACAATTATCAGATCAATTTTACTTTTCTTGAAAAATAAAGGTATCATTAGTACAGAGATTCTTGGCGGTTATAAAGAATGTGCAATTCTGGAAGAAGAAAAAAGAATTATTCCAGTCCGTACTTCATATGCAGGCTTTTTTGAGCCAAAAGTAAAAGTTGGTTTTGAAGTTGAGAAAGGAGATTTGCTTGCTGAAATTCATGATCCGTACACTGATGAAGTAATTTCAGAATTAAGGTCTCCTGTGGATGGAGTTGTATTCTTTATGCATTCAGCTCCAATGACTTACAGTCAGACTGCGGTATTTAAGCTTATTATTTAATCATTAATATTAATGAGAACGAAGAAAATATTAAAAGGTTAGTGTTATGAACTACAATATTGAATTTCAGATTGCAAGTATTATTTTTGAAATAACTTTAATGATTGTCTTTTTTTCAAAGAAAAGATGGGCTTCACCGGCAAATGTTGTTTATAGAGTGTTAATGATACTAACATTGATTACATTGATTCTTGATGTGGCCAGTGTTATTACAATTACTGAAGTTATTGCCGGAAATGAAGAGCTTGTCAGACTTAATAATTTTCTTTCGAAATCATACTTAATAGTTATGCTGGCTTATATTGGAACAATGGATGTGTATGCCATTGTTAACACAATGCCAGCGAAAGCAACAACAACTTCGTTAACTTTACAATATGTGGGAATGATTATTACTGCTTTAGTATTTATTGTTGCTTGTGGTTTTGTTATTGCAAATCCTCTCCTGTATAGTGGAGTTGGAAAATGGATTTATTCCTACGGAATCCCTTCAAATACAGTTTACGTAATGTCTACAGTATCAGTTATTTTCGTATTGGTTTTGTTTTTCTGTAATTTGAAAAAAGTTTCGATTAAACGTCTCGTTCCAATTATTACTTTCTGTGTCATGGAAGGAACTGTTGCATTGATTCAGATGTTTAACAAACACCTTCTGATTATTGGTCTTGGTATAGCAGTTTCAAGTCTTATCATGTATTTTGCTCTTGAAAATCCTGATATGAATATGATTGATGAATTGAACAAATCAAATAAACGTTCGAGAGATCTTCTTTTGAATATTCTTCCTCTTTCAATTGCAAATAAGCTTGAATATAATGCAAAGCCATTTTTTGAAGAGGTGAATAATGTATCAATTATGTTCATCGATATTGTCAATTTTACTAAGATGTGCTCTGAAATTGGCGGAACAACAATGGTAAAAATCCTGAATGAATTTTTTGGTGAACTTGATGATTTATTAAGTAACTTTAAAGTTGAAAAAATAAAGACAATTGGTGATGCATATATGATAGCAGCAGGTGTTCCAGATATTTATGCTGAAAACTGCCTCGAAACTGTTAAACTTGCACTACAGATTCTTCGCCTGCTTAACGATTTTAATCGCAGAAAAAAAATTGATCTTCATATTCGTATTGGAATAAATAATGGTCGTGTTATTGCAGGTGTCATCGGTAAAAAGAAGTTTATCTATGATCTTTGGGGTGATACTGTTAACCTTGCTTCAAGACTTGAGTCTTATGGTGTGCCGGATCGTATAAATGTGTCTGAGCGTGTTAAATATATGTTGGGTGATCAATTTGATTATGAACCAATGCCTGTCGTTGATATTAAAGGCTTTGGTAAAATTTCAACCTACCTGTTAGTGTAATTTCAATTATTTTTTCTTTGGACTGAATTATGTGTTATAATAGAAATAATATGAAATTTGCTCGAATATTAAAGAAGATTTCGACTGTCGTTCTTGCTGTTGTAGTATTTGCTGTATCAGTGGAGAATACTTTTTCTGTTGAGCCAGAAAAGGAGCAGAGCATAAAAAAAGTTCTGTTCATTGGTTCAAGTGAAATTGATACTTACTCAAATTCAATTCAGATCCAAGGATTAAAATCAGGTTTGGGTGATGATATAAAGATGAATTTTCAATTTATGGAAAATCATTCAATGCCTGATGATGAATATTATACTGGATTTTATAATCGTATTTCCTATTACATAAATAATTCAGATTTTGATGCATTTGTTACTTCTGGGGATGATGCATTTAATTTTGCGCTTCAATATCGTGAAGAGTTATTTAAAGATAAACCTATAGTATTTGTAGGGGTCAAAGACTCTAATCTGATTCGTCAGTCTAATGGTGATGAAAATATTACAGGAATAAAAGATGTCTTGTATTTTGATGAGAATGTTCTTTTAACAAAAAATCTTTTCCCTGAGAGAAAACGAATTTTTCTTATTACAGATAATTCCTTTGAAGGAAAAAGTGGAGCTATGGTCTTTAATGGTTTGAATATGAGATTTAAAGGCTTTGACTTTATTGAATTAAATTCGGATGTACTTGGAAGCGAAGGTATTACAGAAAAACTTTCTGAAGCAGGTAAGGAAGATGTTGTGTTCTTTCTTGCTGCACGTGGAATCCCAGGTTCAGTGTCAGATGAAGTTAAATATGTACTGCAATTGTGCAATCCACGAGATGTTCCTGTGTTAACCGTCTGCTATGGCGAGATTGGAACAGGAATACTTGGTGGTTATTTTAATTCTTATTACGATATGGGGTCTTTGGCCGGGAAAATAATTAAAGAAATTTTTGATGGTGTTGAACCTAAATACCTTAGCATTACTTCTGATTGCCCAGCCCGTTATTATTTTGATTATTCGGTAATGAATAATTTTTCTATCCCGAAAAATAAACTTCCACCAGATACTAAATATATTAATAATGTGGATCTGTTTAATTCCAACGGGCTTGTATGGATTGTACTTGCCAGTGTTGCAGCATTGCTGGCTATTATTTTTATCATTGCAAATATAAATCAACTGAAAGCAAGAAAACGACTTACAGAGTTACTCAAAGAGAATAGAAATATGCTTCACGCTGTAATGGATCAGAGTGAGACTGTATATTGGGAATGTGACTTTACAGATGAAATTGAAGAAGAGGGAGTGAGTGATGGAATTGAACATCATGAAGAACTGGAAGAACTTGAATCAGTAGATGATGAAACTCCATTAGGTAAGATTGAGTCTTTAGATGATAATGATTTGCTTGAAATTCCTGGTGTAGAGGAATTTGCTGATAAAAAACTTAATTTAAATACAAAAGACGTTGTTTTAGGATGGATTTATTCCGGCGTTATTCAGCGGGAATATCGAGAACAATTTAATCAGGTGTTACGAGACTTTAAAGAAGGTAAAACAAAGAAATCAATCGAAATTGATATCCCAATTGGAATTAAAGATATTCGTAATAATGTTTTGACAGAACGATGGAAGCATATTGTTTATCGTGCAATTAAAACAAAAGGCGATAAGGTTGTCCATGCAATTTGTTCAGCAACTGATGTTACAAGCCAGAAACGTGCAGAGCGTGAATACGAAGGTATCATGAAATACCAGAGTTTCGTCCAGCAGAATTATCCGGCTTATACACGTTTAAATTTAACAAAAAATATTGTTCTTGAACGATTAATAAATCTTCCGGATGTTAACAAACTTATTAAAGGAAATTCTGCAGCAAGCGAACTTGATTTTCTTCGCAGTTTGATTACAACAAGAAGTCAGAATCAGAGTTTTGCAAATACTCTCGATCGAGAAGATTTGATTATCGCCTTTAAAAATGGTGCAAGACATAAAACCTGTGACTTCTGTTATAAATTTTCAAATGGTGTTATTCACTGGTTTAATTTGTGTATGGAGCTTGCATTCAATCCTTCAAGTGGGGATATCGAAGCTTATTGTTATTTAAAAGATATTTCTACCCAAACAATTGCAGGAATTACAAAAGACTCTGTTCTTGAAGAAGACGTAGAATATATTTTCTGGCTTAATAAAGTTACAGGTATATGTCAGTTCATTAATAAGTCGGATGCAGTAGACTGGATTGCGGATAAGGATTCTGCAGATTATAAAACAATGCTGGATGCTCTGCTTAAGAAGAAGATTCCTGAAGCAGGTAAAGCAAGTGTAAAAGAATTGTTCGATGTTGCAAGAATTGAAAAAGAACTTGAAACAAATAAAGAAATACGATTTACATACCATGCTCGCAAAGATGATGGTTCTCTCGAAATTAAACAACAGAAAATTTATTATCTTGAACCTGGTGCAAATATTATTGTTTTTGTAGGAACGGACATTACACAGATTACACTGATGGAAAGTCAGCAGAACGAAAAACTTGCAAAAGCAATCAAAGAAGCAGAACGGGCAAACTTTGCAAAGAGTGACTTCCTATCACGAATGAGTCATGACTTGCGTACTCCTATGAATGGAATTATGGGTATTGCTGAGCTTGCTTCTAAGGAACTTGATGACCCAGTAAGTCTTGAAAGAGATATTTCAAAGATTAAGTCTTCAAGTAAATACATGCTTGGTCTTTTAAATGATATCCTTGATATGTCCAAGATTGAAAGTGGACGTATGG
The DNA here is from genome assembly GCA_018385415.1 of Treponema sp. GTDB lineage: Bacteria > Spirochaetota > Spirochaetia > Treponematales > Treponemataceae > Treponema_D. The sequence continues at coordinate 16,772 of JAHAZA010000099.1, forward strand.
AAATTAGAAAAGAGAAATGTTCATTCGGTGATATTCTTGAAAATCTTATTACCCTTTCTCATGTTATGTGTGATAAGAATGGAATTACTTTCTACTGCAATAGAAAGCCTGATGATTATCGAGATTTCATGATGAATGTTGACCGTTTACATATGCAGCAGATTGCAATGAATCTCATTTCAAATGCATCTAAGTACACACCAGAAGGCGGACGTATTGACTTTCTTCTTGATTCAGAACCAAAGGCTCCTGGAATTATCACAATTCATGTTGTAATTCGTGATACAGGTGCAGGAATGTCAAAGGAATTCCAAAAGGTTATGTACGAAGCATTCACACAGGATTCTAACTCGGTAAATAAAGTTGGAACTGGACTTGGCCTTGCAATTGTTCATAATCTTGTTCATCTTATGGGTGGAACAATCGATTGTATCAGTGCTCCTGGAGAAGGAACTGAATTTAATATTACAATGGATGTTGAAGTGCTTTCTCAGACAGCACCACAGAGTGGAACTGATACTGTAAATACAGAAGCTGTCGAACAGGAAAAAGATTTAACTAAACTCTCAATTAAAGGTAAGCGTGCATTGCTGGTTGAAGACAATGAACTTAATCAGGAAATTGCATCAAGACTTTTGATCAATGAAGGACTTGAAGTTGATATTGCAGAGAATGGACTTACAGCATTGAATATGTTCAGTGAAAAGCCTGAAAATTATTATGACATTGTTTTCATGGATGTAATGATGCCGGTAATGGACGGACTTCAGGCAACACATTTAATGCGCGGTTTGGAACGTGCAGATGCAAAGAAGATTCCAATTATTGCTATGACAGCAAATGCCTTTACAGAAGATATAGAACACTGTCTAGAAGCTGGAATGAATACTCATATTGCAAAGCCGATTGAAACAGAGAAGATGATAGCAACTGTAAAAAGCTTTATTGGTGAATAAATTATAGTAATTACAAATGCAAAAAAAAAGCATTGCGAAGTTAATCGCAATGCTTTTTTTTAGATTAATAATTTATTCCGAAATAATAGAAATTATTCGGAACTGCTTTTGAAATCCTAAATCCAAGTTGTGCGCCATATGAATATACTGCATCGTAATTTCTTATACCTGCATTTGTACCAAGATTTCCAAAGTCGTATGTAAATTCCCCGTTAAGCATTATTGTAAAAAATCTGCTGATAGGAAATTCCATACTTGCAATAATTCCTGCACCTAAATCGAACTTGTGAAAGTTGTCATCAATCTGATATCTAAAGTCGATTACTGGTGAAAGAGAAAGATTCAATACATGCCCAATTGGGATTGTCCATATTGGTCCTGCATTAAAGTCAAAGCCATAGAGCAAAATCTGTTTAGAAACCTGTGGTACAAAATTGAATGTTGTTCCAATAGGATAATAAACGCCGACCTTTGCAATAAAGTTTACAGGAAGGTTTACAGTCTGTGCAGAATAGAATGCACCTACAAGATCTTCTCTCCAGACAAAATTGCTCCGTTCGACCTGCTTCTGAATGCGAGTAACCTGATTGAACGCAAGACCCCAATTGTGAATTATTGCAAATTTTGATTCAGAAGAATCCTTTGCTTCCTGAGCTACAATGCTGGTTGAGGCAAGAATAGAGAGAATCAAAATCGTAATTAATTTCTTAATTTTTTTCATAAGCTGCCCTATTTTGCAATGTGGTAGAGTGATAAATGTTCTGACTGACCGTTTGAATCTGTCCATGTTAAATACATGATTGAACCGCGAATATCCCATTCTGTGTTAATAGAACCATCTTCTCGTGTGAATACCATTACGTTTTCAATTGACGCATAATCACCACTATAGGTTTTTGAAATTCCTTTTACAGAGATAGTTGCAGAATATGTTAAGTCAGGATTGAAGGTAATAGTATTACCATTGTTATCAGCCCATTTTCCATATAAAGGATTTGGTGCGTAACAAGAGCTTAAAAAGCCCATGCAGAGTGTTAATGCTAATGTAATTGTAAGTATAAATTTCTTGTTCATATTATTTTCCTTCTTCTCCTACTTGCCAGTCTACTTCAACCTGTCCGTCAAAGCCGTCACGTTTGATTCCATAAGTACCATCACCGGCAGCTCCACCTTTAATTTTAATATTGTTATATGAAACCGAACCAGGATACATACCCTGAATTGTTACGATACCATCCATATTTCCACTTGCATCCATTGAGGCAGATGTGTTTGTGTCCCCGTTAAGGAAGAAGTAGTAGCCGTTTGCAGCATCACCATTTGCGTAGAATTCTGCATAGTCTGTGTAGTGCATTAAAATGCGGGCACCGAGACCTGCAATTGATGCATTGTATGAAAGTGAGCCGCTGAGTTTACCATAGGCGGTTTCAGTACCAAGTTTCTTCATATCATCAGCAATATGCATAAGCTTAAGTTTTTTCTGTGAAGCCATAACTGTTTTGTTGTATTCACGCATGTACTGATCAGCAGTTAATGCTCCATATCCAACAACTGCATCAGTGTAGTTTGATCCTTGACCAAGACTGTTGAGTGAAAGAACTTTGTAGTAATAGTAAACACCTGCTTTTGCGGCATCATAGTTATCAATAAATGATGTTGACATTAAAGGTTCGTCTGTAATTCTCTTAAATCCTGTGTCAGGATTAGTTGAGCGGTAAACATAGTATCCGCCTTCTGCAACATCATTCTTTGGTGGGTTCCATGTAATTTTTACAGGAAGGACACCATTGCTATTTGCATCTCCATCAACATTTGCTGCTCTTGAGCATTCAAGATTACTAGCTGCAAAAGGTGCTGGTGCACATATATCACTTTCGTTAGATACTACACTTCCATTCTTTGTTTTAATTTTGTAATAATTACTTGTAGTAATAGGAATGATGTAGTTCCCGCTTGCATCTTTAGAAAGTGTAGAGTCTTTAAATGATTCTACCTCTGTAAATGCTCCATCTGCAGTATCACATCCATAGATTACATATTCGTAATTATTGTAATCCGATGTAAGACCTGAATCTTCAGAATAATCTTTTGATCCGATTACAGGAGGGAATGTAATAGTACAGCGTGAAGCATCAAGCTTGTTTTTCATTACAGTAATATTTGATGGTGGAACTAAAAGGAAAGCCTCTGCAGGAGTTTTACTTTCTGATCCTGAATCTGAGAATGGACCTTTGACTTTAACACCATTTTCATCTTTAAATGCTTGAATCTGGTAGTAGTAATAAACATTTGGCTTAAGCGCTTTAGTATCTTTATAGGTATTTGTCTTACCTTCTTTGCGTAAAAGTGTAAATGATGCGTCTTTAGAACTTGTTCTATAAACAGCATAATCAAAGTCACCTACAGCTTTCCAACTGATTTCAATTTCATTAGTTGTGTTACCACGGCCTTTTACAACTACAACATCTGTTACCTGAGGTGGAGCACCTTCCTGTAATGTGTAACCCAAGGCAAGAGCACTTGCTACAGATGTATTTGCAGAAGTTTTTGCATATACACTGTAATACAAATCTTTACCTTTAAGTGAATTTACAACTACATCGTTGTACCAGTTCTGGTTAGCATTAATTGTAGTAATGTATTGGGCACCGGAACCTGTGTCACTTTCTGAGTAATAGATATCATAGTATTTTGCACCAGGAACTTTATTCCAAGTAACTTTGATGTTTGTTGTTGATTCACCACGAGAGGCTTTTACGCCGCTTGGTGGAGCAAGGAGATATGCAACTTCAGAAAGTTTAAATTCGCTTGATTCGTATTTGAGACGAGGATTTTCTGCACAAACTCTGTAGAAATATCCGTAAGAGTATTCTTCACTGGAATAACTTGGGTTTGTGAGAATTTTGTCTTCATATGAAGTTGCATAAATGCGTTTGATTGGCATTGGCTTAAATTCTGATTCGTCAGGGCAGATGAATCTTCCGTTTACATCTTTTGCAGTAGAAATTGCACGTTCAAGATAGTAAGAAGTAGCACCATCAACCTTTGACCAGGAGATGTTGATCTTAGTTGGTGATTCAGCCTGAGAAACGAAAATCTGTGCAGGAGCATCAAGCTGATCAATTGTTACTTCTGGAACAACAAGAGATGTAAGGTTTGAAATGCTCCCATTTGTCAGCATAGAGATTTTTGTTTCGAACAAATCTGCACAAGAAGTGAGAGTCATTGTTGATAATGATATTGCTGTAAGGAATTTTGTAATGCGTTTCATTATTCGCGTACCTCCCACCAGTTGCTTTTTGGATCAAATACTGGTATTGAACTTGTGTAAGCTGAATAGCCTCCATTACCTGCACCTAATTGATAAGGGAAGATCTTCTTGAATTCTGTTTTATTTTTTGATGCAGAATAAGTTTTAGATGTATTCTGGCTTGTAGCTGTAACTGTCCATTCTGTTGTAACGCCATCAGTGAGAGCAGTTAGAGACTTACTACCCTGTTTTCCAGCAGAAAAATTGATTTTACCAGAATATGAAGGTAAACCGGATTCATGAGATACAGTTATTTCTACTGGGCAGAAATAATAATATTTATTGCCATCGGCACCTCCTCGAGTACTTTTTTCAGGAATGTTGATTGTCCATGCACTTGTAAAACTTTCGCTTTCATTTGAAGGCATAGCATAGAAAATATGCTTGTAATCGCCCTTTGTTCCCCAAATTGCATTTTTTGTTCCACCACGATGGAAAAGGCCAAATTTACCATCAGTTGCACCCTTTATACATGCATCGTTAGGAAGGTCATCATTTGTAGCTCCCCATTCCTGAACACCACATTTATAACTTGCATCAGCAACAATCAGACAAACATTCTTTACAAATTCTTCATCAGAAATTTTACGAACACCAAATACGGCTTCTTTTGCGACTGAGTCGTTAGTAGTTGTATTTGTTATATCACCAAGGACTGCTGTGATTTCCGGACCTTCCGCAGAAGTTTTTCTTTTTGCAACTAAGCGGTAGTAATGCTTGTAATCACGCTGTACCTTTAAAAGTCCATCGTGAACACCACCAGCATCAGAAACACTTCCTGGTAAAATTGTTGCACTGTCGTTACCGTTATCTGTAATTGTGATGTCGTACCATTTTCCACTCATATTTACAGGATGGAATTCTCCAGCCTTATTGAGAGTAGCAATTGTGTACCATTTATTAGAACAGTTCTTATTCAAGATTTGAATTTCATAACAGTCACCATCAATAAAGTCACCTGCACCTTTTTTACGTTCTCCGTTTTGATCTTTAGACCAGTTAATCTGTTCAGAGAATGTCTCGGCTGTTTTAACAGGTGCTGTTGCATAGAATGAAGTAAGAGTGAACTGATAACCAACATTAAGTGCTTCACCATCACTATCCTTTTTATTTGAAAGATTTGTGAGATAAGATGGTTCAAATTTTGCAGTTTCATTTGTATCATAGGTGATTGCAAATTCAACTTTATCTGCTCTCAATGAATCTGGTAAATGAATTGTACAGCTTGTAGTTCCTGCAGTATAAGGTGAACCACCAATCCAGTCTGCTGAGTTTTCTTTTCTACACCAGACTTTAGGCTGTGTCTTTGCAAATTCATTAGGCTTATCCCACTTAACAGTAACAGAGTCAGCAGATTCTGCCTTTGTTGCTACAACGTTCAAGCCGTAACCAGGTGTATAACCTTTGGCTGTTACAATTGAGTTTTTATCATCTGTGTAAGTTACTTTATCAAAGTCTTCGAACGGATTATCATCTGTTGAAAGAACAGGAATAACTGTGTATTCGAATTCAAGACCCCATGCAATTTTTGCCTGGTTTGTCTGGTATGAGTCCTGCGCATCTGTTGCTGTACAGTGCTGGTCAGTTAAGATAAAGCTGTCTGGCTGTGGAGAGACAACTGTTCTTGATGTTGAAACAGCTTCTTCGTTAACTGTTACAGTTCCATCTTTTGAAACATAGATGATGTCATCTTTTGGTTCTTCTTCATCTGTTGTGGCAGGACATGTTCTGCGTACTGCGTAGTATTCAATTCCAGGAATTTTATTCCACTTAACAGTAATGTTATTAACAGAAGTTGCTTCTGTTGCAGTAATACCTGAGTTTGCAGGACCAAGTGTTCTTGCCTGAACTGTTTCGTCATTATGATTGTCTGCTTCTTCTTCAGTTCTGTCATTTGAAACAACCAGTGTTACTCCAAAGCTCTTACCTGCATTTTCAGCAGCAATTTTTGGAGTTTTTCCAGAGTAATCAAAATATTCTATATTTTTCTTAAGCTTAAAGATGTAGTCAGTTCCGTTAATTACGTTGAGTGTGTAATCATCTTCTGTAAATGTTACTGTTTCAGTTCCATTTAACTCGTGTGAAGAAAGATCGTAAGAAATGACTGTGCCGTTGTAAGGAACTTTTACAGTGTATTTAACATGCTTGTCAGTAGAAGTTCCTGCTTTAATGCTGTCAGCTTCAAGTGGTGAAACTGCTGAGCGCCACTTAAGTGTGATTGTTGAGTAGTCCAGTGCAGCTTCATCAAATGTCAGGTCTGGTTTTCCTAATGTGTAAGCACGGACTGTGCTTGAAGGAATATCTAGCATACCTGTTGTTGATGCATAAAGTGTGTACTGATAAGCTTTACCAGCTTCAAGTGTTTCATCTTCGTAAGTTGCAAATTCTGTGATATCTACTGTCTTATCTTCACCTGGAATAACTTTTCCGTCTGCATCAAGTGTTTCGCGTACAAGCTTGTAAGTAGTTTTGTCCTGCTTGTTATAACTGATGATAGCCTTTGATTTATAACCGTCAGCAACGTTAAGTACTGGAGTTGGAACTTCACCATTAAATACAAGACGTGTACTTGAATCTTCTTTTGAAACAAGAGCCTTGTCTTTAATAGAAAGATCTGGCGAAGGATTTTCTTCTGCTGCAGCTGAAGGAATTACATAGATTGAATATTTGTAATAACCGCGAATGCTGGCATTCTCTGCTGCATCTGTTGTTGTATAATCTGCATTTACAACAGGAGCAGAAAAATTAAAGTTGATTTCAAAATCCTTAATGTCTGTAATACTGTCAAAATAGGTAGAACCATTTGCCTGTATTAAAAGTTTTTCTGTTCCGGTTTCGTCTTCTACATCACCGTTATCGCTTTTTATTTTGAAGCGTTTTTCAACAAGTACGTACTTGTAATCATCTTCTTTACCAAGACTTTCCCAGCTTGCGTTAAGCTTTAATGAGGCAGATTTAATGTATTCAGCTGTAATGGTTTTATCATCTGCATTTGCTGCAATGTCCTTAGTGTATTCAACCTGTGTAGAGCTGATTGCAGGAATGTTTGCTGCCCAACCTGTTTTAACATTTGCTTTTGCAGGATCGTGAGTAACAAATTTTCTTGCTGTTTCACTTCCGTTTTCAAAGTAGTTGTCTACATAAGAAAGAACGCGGTATTTATATTTAATTCCTCTTTCTACACTTGTATCATACCAGGTTACAGTATTGCCTTCTGTATAGAGTCCAAAGTCTTCATGATCTTTATTAAGTGGTGTAGTTGAACCATTGAAGCTGAGATAATCTACGACTGTGTCATAAATCTGATTTGCTTCGTTAAATCTCTGAATCTTAAAGTACAAAGGTTTCTCTTCGTACCCTGGTAAATCTGTTCCTCCGGTTCCTGTAGAAGAAGGAGTCTTAGCCATCTGAGGAAGTGTAATTGTAAGAGTAACTTTCTGATCCTTTTCAGTTCCTTCTGTTGCAGTAAAGTTTGCAACTTGAGGAATGAGAGAAACAGCTGTTGCTTTGTCTACCTTCATACTTTTTTCTGATGCAGTTTGATCGCTTAAAAGGTATGCTTCAACATCATAGCTGTAGATTGTTGCTGTATTTAGATTTTCAAAAGTACAGAATGTGTTTTCTGTTTTTGAGAGAAGAATGTGATCTTTTTCTGAACCGTCAGGATTATAGCAGATAACATTAAACTGAACTGAAGAAAGGTAAGACTTTTCATTCAGGTTTTCCATAAACCAGTAGATTGTTGCAGAAGCTGCTTCATCATCCTGTTGAATATCTGTAATGACAGGTGAAGCCAGCGAAGTACCATAGGAAGCAAGGCTTAGTTCTGAAATTTCTCCAAGGCCCGTAACTGCTGCAACCTTAAAGTAGCCGCTGAATCCGGCTGGAACTGAAATTGCCTTGCTGGCTTCTCCTCCAGCAGCTTCATCAATCTGGACAAATTGTGAATGTGGTGTTTCGGCTCTGTAAATATAATAATACTTTGCGTTAGAGACCGGTGTCCAGGAAATTGTAATTTGTCTTTTCTGACCATGGGATGCAGTAACATTCAACGGTGTTGCAATTGCTTTGTTTCCCTGGAGTAAAATGTCTGAAGCCTGTGAAACCTGTGGAACAGGCAGCATTCCTTTACAACCAAAGAAAATAAAACAAGCAACAATGCTGAGTACTAATCCTAGTCTTTTCCAGAATTTTTCATCTGGGAGGGATTGGTAATTAATGTTTTTCATAACTTCATATTATAGAAAAAAGTCCCTTTAAAGTGAATATTTTCGACAAAAATTAAGTTTTTGTCAGACATCATTTTTTTTAAAAATTGTCAATAGAATCAAAAAAAATATTTTATAAGTTTTGTTC
>JAHAZA010000100.1 GCA_018385415.1 Treponema sp.
GTATTAATCAGACCATATAAACTTTTTATTTTTTGATTATTATTTAAATTTGTAAATGTTCCTTTTATATCATTCTGATAAACTGTTAATTTACCATTCTTATTAAGACAACCTATTCTTTCACCTGAGTCATAATACTTTACAGGATTACCCATTTCGACAGCCCTGAAATTACTCCACCCATGATTACCTTCAAAAAAACACCAGTCATGAATTTTAGTATTTTCCCAGTCATATACAACAAAAATATCACCTGCACGTTTATTATAACTACCCATATTTACATTACCAAACAATGCCATTTTTTCATTGACAATTCAAAATCTGCAGGTAAAACTAACGGTCTTAATCCAGAAAAATCATAGCAACCAGAAACAGAAGCCCAAGAATGCCATACTAATTGAGAACAATAAAAATTATACCCCTAAAATTACTCTCAAATCCAGGTTAAAACTTTCAGTCTGTGCCCTCAAAATATGTAAAAACTCATTATCGTCGATAGTACCTAAAACGGCAGTCATTTCTTCCTGGTTTTCGTAAGTCATTGCACGGAATGGATCTGTATAATCCTTTCTGCGGGAATAAATTGAATCCCGGTACATATCTGTAGAAACGATTGTAACGTCATCAACAATGTCCTGCCAAATTTCTGAATCAAATTCAAGGATAGGACGTGAGTAAAGGCGTTCAAGAATATAAAGGGCATAACGGGTTTTATAAAGCTCATAGTTTTTATCACAGGAATCGTAGTATGCATGAACTTCATCCCAGTTATTGATTGTTCCTTCTTTAATTTTGTCGCAGAGCTGTTCAATTTTTAATGAAGGAATTATCTGTCCACCTGCATTCTGCCAGCTGTCAAACAGAGAAATCTTTTCCATATGTTCAAGAACTTCTCTACTGAACTTCGGATAACCATTTGATTTACAGTAATCTACAATTGATCTTGCAGCAAAGTATTTAAGAATTTTTCTATATTCCTTATAAGCCTTTACAGGTTTAAAAATTGTGGCACCATATTTTTTCTGTGCAAGTTCATCAAATAATGTAAAATCTGCATCTGTATTCTGGTGAAGATAATCCTTTGCAGCCTGAAGTTCTTCTTCATCTGAAGAGGCCTGCAATACGGATTCTTCACCGATTTTCTTTAAGTAATCCCGTGTAAGTACAATCAGGCGATCGATAGCGGCCAGACATTCCTGCATTGCATCAGGAGCCAATGGATCAGTTTCAATATGCTGAATTTTAAGCACCCTCTTGTCTCTTTTCTTAAACTTGTAATTGTTTCTTGCAATTGCAAACATATTAAAAAGGAACCAGTATGCAGGAATAATGTGAACAGGTTCCGATTCAGCTCTAAAGGCAACAAGAGAAAACGGATAAGTAATATTAAGCTCATGCTGATAAGAGCCTTTTGAAACCAGCACAAAAGATGCAAACTTAGAATTGTGTTTAAAATCAGAACACAATCCAGGCCAGAATCCACGACCAGCAATAATTTCTCCATCAGGACTTCGTGAATTATGATTACTTCCAATTGTAGCTCCGGCTGCAATATTTGACTGTCCCATTATTGTAGTTGCAATAAGGAACGAAGAATTATGATGCTGCTCATGGAAAGGGAAAATCAGGTTATTCAAAATTTCACAGCAGGAAACAGTTGAGTTATCCCCAAGAATGGAGTTCAAAAGTCTTGCCCCGTACTTTAACTGACAGTTTCTACCGATTACAAATCTGACTGCAACAGCCTGGTAGAAAATATGGCATCCATAGCCCATAATTCCGTTTACAAGTTCAACACCTTCGCCAATCTGGCTTTCTTCTTCTGGACTTGAAAGAACCGTAATATTCTTTAACTTAAAGGCACCTTTTATGTATGCACATTGTCCAATTTTGGCATCCTTTAAAAGTGTTGTATTCTTAATTACAGCTTCGTCTTCTACAATTCCGTAAGTATCACATTTTTTTGAATTACAATATTCTGTGAGCTCGATAAATCTGCTCATCAATTTTTTATCAGAACGCCTTCTTGACCATATATAAGCATCCGCAGGAATAAGGGATTCAAATGGAAGAACGGCGCGATTGTCATTTTCATTTCCAACACCGATCCATATTCGATTACTTTCAGGTTCGCCTTCCTTTAACCATCCGTTACCAAATTTTGCATGGCAGGTACAGCTCATTTCCTGAATGTTAAAAAGAATTACACGGTTTCCAATACGGTAGTTTCTTAAATACTTTACATTATTTATAACCACATCATCCTGAGTAACAACATTTCCAAGAGAAGAACTGTAAATACCAGTAACAAGTTCAAGATCATGATATTTAAGCTGTGCCCTTTTCAAGCGGCCAAGTACTACAAAGCCTGTAAAATGAGAATTATGAATAAGTTCAGGATCAAATTCATCAGGAACATCACTTACAAGGACATTACGCCAATCTTCATAATCTGAAGTATTAAGATTTTTATTTAGGACAGCAATTTCTTCTTTTGTAAGGTTACGTTTATTTTTCTTTACATCTTCCGGAAAATCGAAAGATATTTCATCATTACTATAATATTTAATTGTTACCATATTATACCTGTGGTTTATAAATTTATATTAAAGGCAATTGTTGAAAATATCAATGATTTGATTTATCTTTATTTATAGAAAATAATAATGGGGAATTTTTATGGCCGAGCAGGAATTTAAACATAACACATTGATTTTTGACACCCCGTCTCCTAATGGAATTTACTGGCTTTCACCAAATATTGCAGTGTTTCCAAGTCACACTAATGTGGGTATTATTGCAATTCCCGACAATTCAAATTCATCAAAAACGGACATTTACCTTATCGATGCAGGCCCTGATAAAAGTGTTGCCGAAACTATATATGAAGCACTTACAAAAGAATTCAAGGATTTTACATTAAAAGGAATTTTCGACACCCATTCTCATGCAGATCATTCCGGCGGAAACGCTGAGTTTATACGAAGAACAGGCTGTAAAATATATGCAACTCAGAAAGAAAAATCATCAATCGAAACACCTGAACTTCAAAGTGCAGTTTCCTATGGTGCTTTTCCGCTGCCGGAATATATGGCAACCTATTATCTTGCAGAACCAACACTGGTCGACCAGGTCATAAAAAGCGATGAAGTAATAAAGCTTTCTGATGATGTAACAATCGAATGCGTTCCTCTTCCGGGGCATTACTTCGAAATGATTGGTATTCTATGCCATGTACGTAAAGAAAAAGACCGTCCAGATAAGCTTAGCATATTCTTTACTTCAGACGGAATTTTTACCCGCACAATGCTTACAAAATACTGGATTCCATTCCTTTATAATGTAAAACAGTTTAAAGAAAGCCTGGATGTAATCAGAACTACAGCTGCAGACTATTATGTTCCAAGCCACGGAGAAGTTTACACAGAAATATCGGCATTATACGAACTTAACATGCTAAGTGTCATTCAAAATGAAGAAACAATACTCAATTGTCTTAAAGAAGGACAAAAGACATTTGAAGACATATTAAAATACATTGCAGACAGTAATGAAATGTCCATGAGACTTTCTCAATTCATGCTTGTAGGAAGTACAATAAGGTCCTACATAACATACCTTTACAATGAGGGAAAAATTACATGGCATTTTAAGAATAACAAAATGTACTGGAAAATTCCTGAGAGAGAAAAAGCTTAATCTTCCCAGTTCTGATAAATCAGAAGACCGCTTGAAGTACCCAGTCTGTCAGCACCTGCTTTAATTAATTCTTCGGCAGTACGCACAGATCTGATTCCTCCTGCTGCCTTTATCTTCATTGAATCTCCTACGGTCTTTTTCATAAGCTGAACGTGATGAACACTTGCACCATTAGGAAGTGCAGTTCCATCCGGTGCCTTTGGAGTTCCAAAACCAGTAGAAGTCTTTACAAAATCAGCGCCTGCATTTTTTGAAGCAATGCAGGCTTTTACAACTTCGTCATCTGTAAGATAACAGGTTTCAAGAATTACTTTTACAATAATCTTTTTATTTACTTCAGAGGCACCGGCTTTAGCAGCATCAACAACGGCTTTTATATCCTTTTCAACGTAATCAAAATTGCCGTTTTTTGCCTCACTTATATTAATTACCATATCAAGTTCATCTGCACCTTTTAATACCGCATCTTTTGCAGAAAAAGCCTTTGATTCAGTTGTATCGCATCCCAAAGGGAAACCTATAACAGTACAGACTTTTACATCAGTGTCCTTAAGTTTTTTATGAGCTAAAGGAACATACGAAGGATTAATACAGACAGAAGCAAATCCGTATGTTACAGCTTCCTTGCAAAGCTTTACAATTTCCTTTTCAGTAGCAAATGCAGCCAATGCTGTGTGATCAATATATTTTGCAATCTGTGCTTTTGTCATTATCAATACCTCTTTGTATAAATGATATCGCTTTTATATAGAAAAATAAAGTTTTTTTATTGCCTTTTAAAGGTCTTTATGATATTTTTTTAAATGTAAGATAATAAGCTTAAAGGTCTTTTAAGCTAAAACATAGGAGAACAATATGGCTTACAAAGTAACTGAAGAATGTGTAAACTGTGGCGCTTGTGAAGGCGAATGCCCAGTTGGAGCTATTTCTGATGCAGGAAGCGCTCGCAAAATCGACGCTGACAAATGTATCAGCTGCGGTGCATGTGCAGGAACATGTCCTACAAGTGCAATCGTAGAAGCATAAGTAAATATTTTTGCTTAAAAAGGACTTAAGTGTGTTTCTTTTTCACTCTTAAGTCCTTTTTTATTTATAGGCTTTTATTTTTTCTGGTAGCTATGTTAAAAGGAATTTCTAAGTCCCTCATCACATTTAGTTTCTCTTTTCTAACTCTTCACTTTGCAGGCTTTTCTCAAGAAAAAACACCTCCTGCCTTAGAAGATATCCGTGCCATACCTGAGATTAAGACCGATTGGTGTCCCGAAATTCCAAAGTTAAACCATAAAGATCTCCTCTACAAGCAATACTCTGAGGACTTACAGCAATATTACATGGACCACGCCCAGCAGAAGGACACAATTATTAATTTTTATTCCTATGTTCCTTCAAAAGACGACACACTGTTTACCGTTGCTGCTCGCTTAAACATTCCTTACGACACAATAGCTTCGATAAACGGAATCACTTCCGCTGACACTAAAATTCAAGGCATAAAACTTATTCTTCCAACTGCAGCAGGATTATTTATTCTTGACACAGGTAAAAACAAACAAGAAAAGCCTGTTAATTCCCTGGAAGCATTAGTTCAAAAAAAGTTCGCTGATAAATTGAACGAAAAGGAATATTTTTGCTATAATATAAACGGAAGGTATTTTATTCACCTTCCGGAGGAACGTCTTGACCAGACAACAAGAGCATTTTTTCTTGATGTTAAGATGAAGACACCTTTAGATCAGTACTGGCTTTCTTCGGACTACGGATACAGACCAAGTCCTTTTGGTGGCGAAAAACAGTTTCACAGAGGAATTGATATGGCTGCTCCTGAAGGCACCAGGGTTTATGCCTGTAAGTCAGGAACTGTAGCTTCAGTTATAAAACTGGACAAAACATTCGGCAACTACATTGTTATTAAACATGTAAACGGTCTTTCAAGTATTTATGCCCATCTTTCTAAAATTGAAGTTACGCCAGGAGAAATTGTTTCTACAGGAGCCGAAATAGGCCTTGTAGGGCAAACAGGAAAAGTTACCGGCCCTCACCTGCACTTTGAAATAAGACAGAACGGCCAGCCAGCAGATCCCAATGCTTACATCAAGCATTAATTGGCAGATAATATTATGAATATTAAAAAAGTTTTTAAAATTTCTGTTTTTCTCACAATTACAGCCTTTATTTTCACTGCACAGGCAGAAAGCTTCCGTGTTCATAAAACTCACATACTGGCAGTTTCGGACGTAGAATATAAAGGAGCTGAGAATCAGGAAGAATTAAAAACCACAGTTTCTGCAGGAATCAATGATGCAGTCTGCATCCTTCTGCCAGAAGATCTGACTTATATTCAGGGAATTGAAGTTACAATCAAAATTCCTGCAGTCCTTAGTAAATATCCAAACTCAATAATTTATTCACTTTATAACAACATAAGTCCAGTACCTCAGGATACGACAATAGATTACACAGGAAAGGAATTATACACTGCCCTTTATCCTGCTAAAATTAGCCAGACACTTTTAATTCCTCTTGTGCAGGGGAATAACATTAAGCAGACACCTTATGCTGACAAGACCTTCATTCCTGATATTTCGAGAAAATTTGTCTTTTTACGTAATCAGCTGGCTGTAAAGGGAATGCCTCGTGAAGCAATGGATTCAAAATATCTTGTAAGCGCAAAACCTGTTTACCTGAATAAAGGAAAATTCACTTTAACCACAATTCCTTCAAAACCAGCAAACCTTATTGTCACAATTGATGATAAAGTCACTGAACTTGACAAAAACAACAGCTGCTTCTTAAAACCTGGAACACACAATGTAACCATTACTGCAGACGGCTACAGAAATGAAAACTGGTCCATCATGATAGAAACAGCCAGAGAATCAGCTCTTAACCTGGAGCTTCAGAGTGTTGCACCAACAATGCAAATCAATATGCCACAAGGCACAAAAGTTTCAGTTGATAACCAGAACGTAGAAATAAAAGGCTCCATTCTTGAGTTAACACCAGGGGAACATATTTTAAAGTTCACTTTAGGTGG
This sequence comes from Treponema sp., assembly GCA_018385415.1. Taxonomy (GTDB): domain Bacteria; phylum Spirochaetota; class Spirochaetia; order Treponematales; family Treponemataceae; genus Treponema_D. The sequence continues at coordinate 6,737 of JAHAZA010000100.1, forward strand.
CTTTGAAGTTGTAAAACAGGTCACAATCCAAGAAGGAAGATCTTACAGCCTTCATGTAGTTCTGGATGCAGAATTTACTGAAAATTAATTTTTTATTTTTTTTTATATTTTATTAAAGATTTTGAAAGGTAGAGACGATAATATAAATGTCGGGAACATTTTCCCCTCCCACCCATGTTTCCGACTGCCTGATGGGCATGGCCAGACTTGTTCTGGCCTTTTTAATTTTAAACCAGTACCTTCTTTTTTCCAGTTTTTCCTATTTCTTCTATAAAATGAAAAATACTTGAATAAACTTGCAATATTTTCTACTATATAAGAATGAAACTTAAATCATGGACTTATTGTGTCCTGGGAGTTGTTACAGTTTGTACAATCATCCTGGGTGCAACATTAGGTCTTGGTCTTGCCAAGACTTTTGATACAAAAAACTCTGAACAGTTTACTCAGATCACACAGGCTCTTCCAACAAAGATTCTTGATATCAATGGAGAATTGATTACAGAATTTACTTCTGAAGAAAAGCGTGACATCATTACAATTTATGAAATACCACAGCACATGCTTGATGCGCTCATTACCCGTGAAGATAGAATTTTCTATGAGCATTCAGGCTTTAATGTAATCGCAATTTTCCGTGCTGTTGTTGGTCAGATTTTTCATATCTCTTGGGGTGGTGGTTCCACATTAACACAACAGATTGCTGGTACACTTTATTGTGACCGTAAGGATATATCCGTTAAACGTAAGCTCAAGGAATTATGGTGGGCCATTCAGATGGAACGCCGCTATTCAAAAAATGAAATTCTTGAAATCTATTTGAATAAGATTTATTTCGGTGGTGGTACATACGGCGTAAACGCTGCAAGTAAATATTACTTCGGTCATTCTGCAAGAGAAATCACTCCAGCCGAATCTGCAATCCTCGTAATCCAGCTTTCAAACCCTGCTTTCTATAACCCATTTGAACATCCAAACGTTGCAAAAGAAAGACAGAAATATGTTTTGGATTCCATGGTTTCAGAAGGCTACATCACACAGGAGCAGAGTGAAAGTTCTTATGATGATTACTGGCTCAACTTTGACTATAACCGTACTGATACTTCAGCATTCTTTATGCGTGAAGATAAAGCCCCCTGGTTCAGTGAATATGTACGTCGAGAACTTGAAAGTATGATTTATGGTGACAGTGACATTTACTCAAGTGGCTTTACTGTAAATACAACTGGAAATCTTTCTCATCTCCGCGCTGCAACTGATATCATGGAAAAAGCAATCGTAAATGCTAACAAACAGTATCAGGACGAATTGAAATATAAGAGACGCTATGCATTAGGAACATATATTCCTATGAGCGAATTTTGTATCCTTCTCTTTAACTTGAAGGCACTTAAGATGTCCAAACAGCGCTCTCATACTCAGACCCTCAACAACTTTACTACAAATCTTACACCTATCATTGATATGTTCTCTATTCTTTGTGGTATTGAAGATTTAAAAGTAGGAATCATCAATCGCGCTACACAGATGGCACAAGATAAAGCAAAAGAGACAACTGTTGAAGGAACTCTTATCAACATTGAAAACGATACAGGTTATATCACAGCAATTGTAGGCGGAAGCAAATTTGATGCAAGTAACCAGTTCATCCGTGCAACCCAGGCCCGTGTACAGCCAGGTTCTTCTATCAAACCTTTGTACTACTCTGCAGCCCTTGACACAAAGAAATTTACAGCTGCAACAAATCTTGTTGATGCCCCATATGAGTTTACATCTCCAGATGGTTCTCCTTACCTTCCTAACAACTATGGTGGTGGATGGCACGGAAACGTACTTCTTTGGAAAGCACTTGCACTTTCACTTAACATTCCTGCCCTTAAGGTATTGGAAGGTGTAGGATTTGAACGTGGAATTAATCGAATGGTTGATCTTCTTGGAATATCTGACAAAGAACTTCCAAGCCGTGGATTTGTTCCAGGATACCCTATTGGACTTGGAACCTGTTCTGTTCGTCCTGTTGAAATGGCCAGAGCTTATGCTGTATTTGCAAATGGCGGTAAAGCTATTGAACCTACAGCAATCAGAACTGTTGAAGACCGAAACGGTAATATTATTATCAATAATGACCAGAAGGTCAGAGACAACATTCTTAATCCAAAACAAGTTATCTCACCAGAAAACGCATTCCTTATGACAGAGATTATGAAAAGCTCTGTAACAATCGGTACTTTGAGATATGGTGCTGCAATGCGTTCTATTGATCCAAATCTTACTGGTTCTAAATTTACATTCGTTGATAAACAAACCGGCAAAAAATTTGACATGCCTGTATCTGGTAAAACAGGTACAACACAGAACTGGGGAGATGCATGGGCAGTGGGATATACTCCATATTACACATGTGCTGTCTGGTTCGGATTTGACACTCCAGGTAAATCAATGGGTATGAGTATGACAGGTTCATCTCTGTCAGGTCCACCTTGGGGCGACTTTATGATGTTCGCAAACAAGGATTTACCATATAAGGAATTCCCATTCCCTGAAGGTAAAGTTCACAAAGCTACTGTATGTGCAGAAACAGGTGAATGGCCAGTAAAAGGTTGTCCTTCTGTTGTAACATTGTGGTTTATGAATGGAACAGGTGCAAGCCGTAAATGTTCACTCCATGCTGATTTGGAAGCTCAGGAAATTTTGCTTGACCGTATCATTGACGGTGCTACAATCACTGGTACTGACTTCGAAAGTGCAATTGGTGATGACAGTGAACTTGAGCTTGACCTTGACTTCCTTGATGATCTTGAAGATGATAGCTCGAAAAAGAAAAGAGATACTAAGAAAACTGATAATCCATTGATTAACGACAACGACAATGGAATATTTGAAGGTTCAGAAAATATGTTCCTGGACTAAAAATTCAGGTAAAACTATTAAAAGGTTTTACCTGATAACACGGAGAAATTATGCTTGTTAATATTAGTGAAATAAAAGTAAGAAAGAGAGTCAGAAAAGACTTAGGTGATCTTGATGCACTAAAAGAAAGTCTTCGACGCTATGGACTTTTAAATCCTATCACAATCGACAATAAAAATCGTCTTATTGCAGGTGAAAGACGCCTTGAAGCAGCTAAACTTTTAGGCTGGACTAATATTAACGCCGTTGTTGTAAATAATATTTCTGCCATTACTAAGCTTGAACTTGAACTTGAAGAAAACAATCAAAGAAAAGAATTTACAGATGCTGAATTACTTGAAGGATACAAACGCCTTGAACGACTTAGAAATCCAAGCATATTCAGAAAAATTCTTAATGCTATTGTAAGATTCTTTGAATGGATTTTCGAAAGCATTGCAAAGCTTTTTAAGAAAAAGTAAGTTATGCTCAGTTACAGACACGCGTTTCATGCAGGAAATCACGCAGATATTTTAAAACATTCTGTTCTGATTAATATACTGGAAAGCTTAAATACAAAGGACAAACCCTACACTATTTTTGAAACCCATTCTGGAAGTGGTGTCTATAACCTGGAAGATGAACGAAGCTTAAAAACAAACGAAGCAAAACAGGGAATTTTATCCTTATTACCTCAAATGGATGAACTGGACTTTCCAGAAAGCCTTTCTAACTATTACAAAATCACATCATTATATAAACGACATAAGTGTTATCCAGGCTCCATCGAACTGGAACGTATATTTACAAAACCAGATTGTACACATATCATCAGCGAATTGAATAATTCTGAAATAGAGACATTAAAAAAAAATGTATCTAATGAACCACTTGTAATAGTTAACACTGAAAAAAAATGCGTTAGAACTCAAGTGCATCATAGAGATGGTTTTGAAACTGTATTGTCCCTTACCCCACCTGCAATAAAACGGGGATTATGTCTGATCGATCCAAGCTACGAAGAAAAAGATGAATACAAGGATACAGGTAATGCTGTTATAAAGATTCACAGAAAATGGAATGTTGGAATTATTGCATTGTGGTATCCATTACTTGCTCATCGCGCAATCGAAATTGAACAGATGAAAAATAATATTATAGCAAATGTAAAAGCATTTAATTCTAACACAAACATTCTTGATGCACGACTTTGTATAAATACAGCAGACTCTCATATCGAAACTGAGTTAAAGGATAATTCAGGCCCTCCACGACTTTATGGAAGTGGCATGCTTATTATCAACTTTCCATGGAAGCTTGATGAAAAAACACAGGCAAACCTTGATTACATTACAAAGCACATTTATAAAAATGAAAAAACATCATTTTCAATAATGACATATTAAAAAAGGTTCTGCTTTTGCAGAACCTTTTTCTACTATTCCGACTTGAAGGAAAGAACATTCAGGCCATTTTCTGCATAAACTTTAAGTTTTGAATTATCTTTTATAACATCAGAAAGCATAAGTTTAGCCAAAGGATTTTCAAGATATGTTTGAATTGCACGCTTTACAGGTCTTGCACCAAATTCAGGTTCATAGCCATTTTCAACAAGGAAATCAATGGCAGACTGTTCAACACATAATGTAATATGTTTATTGTCCAAACGTCCCTGAACTCTTGCGACTTGAGCTTTTACAATCTGTTCAATACAATCTTTGTCCAATCGAGAAAACATTACTGTCTCATCAATACGATTCAAAAATTCAGGTCTAAACTTAAGCTTTAGCATATCATTTACAGGACCCTTTAATTCTTCAAGCTTTTCTTTAGTATCAGCCTGAAGAATCATGTCACTTCCAAGATTGCTTGTCATGATAATAATTGTATTTTTAAAATCTACAACTCTACCCTGACCATCAGTTAATCTTCCATCATCAAGAACCTGAAGCAGAATATTAAACACATCTGGATGAGCTTTTTCAATTTCATCAAACAGAACAACACTATATGGTCTTCTGCGAACAGCTTCAGTAAGTTGCCCACCTTCATCATATCCAACATATCCAGGAGGAGCACCAATCAAACGAGTTACACTGAACTTTTCCATATATTCAGTCATATCAATTCTTGTTAATGCTTTTTCATCGTTAAAAAGGAAATCCGCAAGAGTTTTCGCAAGTTCAGTTTTACCTACACCAGTTGGCCCGATAAAGAGGAAACTACCCAATGGTTTGTTTGGATCACTTAAGCCGCTTCTATTTCTTCTTATTGCATCACTTACAACCTGGACAGCTTCATTCTGTCCCATTACTCGTTTATGGAGAACATTTTCCAGTTCAAGGAATTTCTTTTTTTCTGAACTCATCATTTTACTAACAGGAATGCCAGTCCAGCTTGATACAACATTTGCAATATCTTCTTCTGTAACTTCCTGGCGTAATAAAGAATCTTCTGAACGATTATCTAAATCTTTTTTTGAATTTTCTTTATCAGCAATTTCATTTAATTCCTTAGTAAGTGATGGAATAATACTGTATCTAAGTTCAGCAGCTTTTTCCAGGTTTCCTTCTCGAGTGTACATTTCTTCTTGAGAATGTGCTTTTTCTAGTTTTTCCTTTAACAGTCTAGACTGATCAATTTTATTTTTCTCAGAAAGCCATTGAGCTTTCAGTTGATCACGTTCTTTGATTTCTGCTTGTAATTCTTCTTCAAGTTTTACAAGTCTTTCTTTAGATGCCAAATCCTGCTCTTTCTGTAAAGACTGCTTTTCAATTGAAAGCTGCATTATTTTTCTTTCAGCCTGATCAAGTTTCGTAGGCTGACTTTCAATTTCTATTTTAATTCTACTTGCTGCTTCATCTACAAGATCTATGGCTTTATCAGGCATAAAACGAGTTGTTATATAGCGATTTGATAATATTGCTGCAGCAACAAGGGCCTCATCATTTATACGGACGCCATGATGAACTTCATATTTTTCCCTTAAACCTCTAAGAATTGCAATTGTATCTTCAACACTTGGTTCCTTACAGTAAACCTGCTGAAATCTGCGTTCCAGTGCAGCATCCTTTTCAATATATTTCCTATACTCATCAAGTGTTGTTGCACCAATAGCTTTCAATTCACCACGTGCCAATGCTGGTTTTAAAAGATTTGAGGCATCTGTTCCACCTTCAGAACTTCCGGCACCTACAATAGTATGAAGTTCATCAATAAAAAGAATTATTCTTCCTTCGCTTTTTTGAACTTCTTTTATTACTGATTTAAGGCGCTCTTCAAATTCCCCGCGAAATTTTGCTCCTGCAACAAGTGCGCCAAGATCAAGTGATAACAATCTTTTATCCTTAAGGCTGTCAGGAACATCTCCTGATGCAATTCTTCTTGCAAGTCCTTCAACGACGGCTGTCTTACCAACACCTGGCTCACCTATAAGAACCGGATTATTTTTAGTACGACGGCTTAATACCTGCATAACACGTCTGATTTCGTCATCCCGTCCAATAACTGGATCAATCTTATCTTGACGGGCAAGAGCGGTTAAATCACGACAGTATTTTTCAAGAGAACGAATTGAGCTTTCCGGATCCTGAGAATCTACACGATTATTTCCTCTTACAGTCTGTAATGATTGAAGAATTTTTCCTTTAGTGATTCCTGATTTGGAAAGTAAATTACCGGCAGTATCTTGATTTTCAGAAAGAGCTAATAAAATATGTTCACACGAAAGATATTCGTCTTTCAATGCTGCCATTTCATTTTCTGCTTTCGAAAGAACTTTAGCCAGCATTGAAGAAAGAGTTAACTGATTATTCCCTGTAACCTTTGGAATAGCCTTAAGCTCTTCCTGTGCTTTTTTTGTCAACTGAGAAACATTTACTCCAATATTCTCTACAATTGGAGAAACAATCCCATCCTGCTGCTGAAGAAGAGAAATGAGCATATGTAATGTTGTAATTTCTGAATGATCATTCTTTGAAGCAATTGAACTTGCTTCCTGCAAAGCCTCTTGGGCTTTAATTGTAAATTTTTCGTAATTCATATCTTTAATGTACTAACATTTTTTTATAACGGCAATTAAAAAAAACACCAGAAACTTTGTGTTTCCGGTGCCTTCAATATTTATTGCATTTTTTCATCGACTGTACCAAATTCACTGATACAGTTTTCAATTTTTGCATGCTGAATCAATTCAAGATTCTTTCTAAATTTTTTGTAAAGTCTGATTTCACCAATTCCGTGAGAGCCACTTAAAACCTTCTGGACTTTATGATTTCCTTCAGGAATTTCATAATCTCTTACAAGCATCATTTGCGCAGAACAGAATATATCAATATCACACACATATTTTTTATGAGTTAAACTGATCGTCCAATGAAGCTGCTCATCTGCTTCTTCTCCAGGTACAGGAGCACAGTTATAGATAATCGAATATTTATTAAATTTACCACTTGGGGAAAAATTGAAAACTTCATCTTCAAATTTACATAAAACAAACAGCTTTGACTCATATGATCCCTGTACAACAAAGCAGGAATTTTCCATGAGTTTTCCAGAGAATATACTTGTCATTTTATCTGAAGCAAGGTGGTAAAATGGAATTGGAAAATGTTTACCCCAGTTTTTATCAGAATAACCATAGCAAAGTTTTGGTGTAACTGAATATTCCTCATCATCAATAACAATGCGACCTGTAAATACAGTTTTAATTCCACCAGGAAGCCATGATGTATCATCCTTAGAAATAATTTCAGGAAAGTCTGACACTCTTTCATAGTGAAGATTCCACTGAATTGATCCGCTCTGGCTCATATATTCAGGATATTTTACGGACTCAGATTTTGTAAGTGAAAGACTTCCATTTAATGTATCATCAGAAAAAACAATATCATTTATCTGCATGTTAAAATGTTTCTTATCAATTGTAAGTTCACTGAAGTTATAAAATCTGTTTATTTGTTTTCGATTTTCACCATAAATACCGGCACGAACTGCTACAAACGAAGGAACAACAGTCTCCTCTGCATTCATACTTCTAATTTTAGTATTACCGGTTAAAGCAGCTTGTAAATCTTCTGTTTTAAATTTTGGTCTTGATTTTTGAGTTAGAATAAATTCATTTGGGGAAATTGAAGGATTCTCTATTAAAAGCTCTATAAAAAAGCAATCTTCTTTTCCTGTAGTAACATTTTTTCCGGTAAAGAAATAACGCCAACAGTCAAATCCATTTTTACGAAGGGATCCTTTTAATTTATATCCATTTTTCTTGATAGTAGCTTTTGAAATTGCCATAAAATAATCCTTTTAAAAGTCGTCGATTATTTTATCGGCAATTTCAATATATGAATTTAGATTATTTGAAAATTTTATCCAGTGTTTTTCCGATATCAGTTTTATCAGGAAAATTTTCATCAAGGAATTCAAATGCATCAACTGCATCACGCTGGCAATGTTCGTACCAGATAGCATATAATTCCGGTTTTACTTCATCTCCTGGATATGGCGCACCCTGAACATCAGAAACAAGATTTTTAATAATTTCTAAGCATTTTTCTAAGTTTTTGTCCATATATAAGTCCTTATATTAGAATTATAAACATATTTTGTTAATTTTACTAGATACAATATCACTTTTTGGGCAAAGCACGGTTTCACGATGGAAATTCTTAAAATTTTCATAAATTCTTATTGCAGCATTATGAATCTGTTCCGGAGTAACCTCTAAAGTGAGTTTTATTCGTTTGTTAACATCATCCTGATGAATACAAGTCAAAAGTCTCTCAAAGCCAACATAGCCTAAAGTTTGTGGAGTACGAGGCTTAAGTTCTGAACTAAATGTTCCTGTAATGACTTTAATTACCTCTTCTTCAGTAAAACACTTCTCTGCTCCAAGCCTTAAACATTCCTCTATCTGCTCCAATGATTTTAATGGATTGGGATCTCTATAAGTAATAATAGAAAAAAGCTGGTCAACAGAATCATTCTGAGCAAAAGCTCCGTAAGCACCACAAACTGTACGGATTTTTTCCCACAACAAAGAACTTGAAAGCCAGTGTGAATACACAGCCTCAGCAGATGCTTCAATAGTTGCATATGAAGAGCATTTAAAATTTACTGAACCATAACCAACCTGAATATCTTTTTCAAAACAGTTAAGTTCATTTTCCAAATTGCAAACATCAATCAACTTTTTCAATGATTCAAAAGTAGTTTTATCATTTGCACAATCAGGCATTTTTAACTCAAGTTTTGAAGCAAATTGTTTAATATATTCCACTGATGAAGTTTTAGATTTAGCATCACAGATTAAATCAATTACTGCACCTGAAGAAAATATCTTTCTGGAAAGTTCCTGCATTTTTTTTGAAATGAGATTAGTTTTACCTTTAAGGGTTCTGACAAAATGAAGATTTGAAATACCTGAAAGCAGTTCATCCACAGTTTTGGAACGATTAAAATATGCACCTGAAAGTGAGTTCATATACAGATGTCCACTATCAGAAACAGAACTTTCAAAATCTGCAAGAAATTCATCAAACAAATGCTTAATACGTCTTTTGTCATTAAAGTCTGGATTTTTAATACAATCAGCAAAAAAATCAAGACATGGTTTTGTATTTTCAGAAAGCATTTTTACTCTAATACATAACCATTCTCTTCCAATGAAATTATATTTTTCATATTCTGTTCTTATCTGTTTAGCTAAATCTGTATTTGGACATTCACCTGTAATAGATGCTGCACTGAAAGAACCGGAATATTTATTGATTAATGTGGCACATTTATCCCATTTAAGTCCATTCCAACCTACTTCTGTAATCATATAAATAAGAAGTGGAAGATATGGATAATCCTTGGCATCCACAACATCAATAGGAAAGCAGACTGAAAAATAATTAATTCCATTTGTAGGTTCTATATTGCACATAAATGGAACCTGTCGTCCATTTTCATATTCAAGCATCTGAAAATCAGTATGGATCTGCGGAATGTTATATTTAATTTTTCTTGCATTAATGTGAGGAAGACATGATAGAAGTTCAGTCTCATCCTGCTGCTGGAATTTTCGAAGTATTGCAGTCTGCTGTTCAAGTTCTTTATCAGATATTAACGACCGTAATCTTGTAATCTGTTTTTCTTCTTTTTCCCTGCAAGTCATTGCAAACTTAGGACTTGGAGTTACAACATTGATACAGAGCTGATTATTTTCAATAAAATATTCTTTCAACAGACTTTTTAGATAATCAGGATTTGCATTAATTTTAGCTTTTACAGAATCAAATGCATCTTGAATTAAAAGCTCCTGGGAAGGCGATCTTCCTACTGTCCAGCCTTTTAATGCCCTTCTAAGTAAAGTAAGAGAAAAAGGTCCTGCAGAACGTCTGACTTCTTTTGTAGAAATTTCAAGATCCATTACTGCACAATCAATATCATCCTGATTAATTCCTTTTTTGACTAGATTATTGATAGTCTTTAGAATAAGCTTCTGAAGTTTTGAAACATTACTTTTTTTTACACCATCCATTCCGATTGTAAAAGATGAAAAAACAGTTCCACCATTAATTCCATTATAAGGAGAAACATCAGTTATTAACCCGGAATTGATAATAGCTTTAGTCAATGGAGAGCCATCATTTTGAACGAGAATTTCGCTGATCAATCTCTGCTCAATACTTTTTTCAAGATTATCTGCAGGTGGTAGTCTCCAGGTAAAATAAACGGAAGGATTTTCATTCTTATCTTTTACCATTATATTGGGGCCGTAAGAATCTTCCCTTATAGGTTTATCAAAAATAACCGGTGTCATTTTTTGAATAGTCTCAAGAGGTGTTTCTGTAAGTTTTGGATACAACTTACTTCTCTGTTCAAGACGGTTAATCAAAAATTCCTGTAAGAAATCAAGCTGTTTTTCAGTTGGAATATTTCCATATAAGAATACAAGACAATTGTCAGGACGATAGAATTTTTTATGAAAGGCAAGATACTGCTCATATGTAAGATCTGGAATTTCTTGAGGATCACCACCAGAATCTTTATCAAATGGAGTTCCTTTAAGAATCGAGCTAATTACTGTTTTATAGCTGATGGAATCAAAAGATGAATAAACACCTTTCATTTCATTATAAACAACACCTTGAATTGAATAGTTCCCTTCATCATCTTTTTCAAGATGATAAGCTTCCTGCATGAAAGCTTCTTTCTTTAAATTTGGAAAGAAAACACTGTCTGCATAAACTGAAACAAGATTAAAATAATCTTCTTCGATAACAGAACTGACCGGATACATTGTATTAATTGGTCCAGTAAGGGCATTTAAATATGTTTTAAGTGATTGATTTTCAAGGTTAATAAAAGGATCTCGTAACGGAAATTTTTCAGATCCACATAAAACAGAATGTTCAAGAATATGAGCAATTCCGTTAGAAGATTCAGGAGGAGTTCTAAAACAAAATCCGCATAGATTTTCTGTATCCTCATTCAATAAATGAAAAACTTCAAGACCTGTTTTCTTGTGTCTAAGATAAATTCCTTTAGACGAACAGTCAGGAATATCATCCTGTGAAATAATTTCAAAACCTTTATATTCTTTTGCTTCAATATTCATTTGTAAACCTGCTAATTATTCTACATATTCATCATCATCGCGGCCTTTAATAATAAGTTCACCGTCTTCCCAGGCATGTCGAAGATGAGAGAAAAATTCTTGAGTTATTTCATTACAATCTTTTTTCAACATCGGTTTATGAACAGCTTCTTCTTCAAGTACTGCATCAGCTCTTCCAATTGACATATTATGAAAAATCTTTGTCCTGAATTTATTATCTTTATCACCAATAAGGTAAGCAATATCCACATCTGTAAGTTCACGAAGGTAGTTCTGAATATAACGATCATCACTGTTAAGCACATCTTCAACGGTAAAGAGTTTTTCCTGAAGCTGTTCTCCCAATTCTGGATTATCATCTTTAATTGTTTCAATAATATCCTGTTCTGTTTTAAAGTCCATCTTCTTTAATATTTCAGCAAGAACAGATTTTCCATCTATTGCATTGGTTTTAACTTCAACCTGAGCAAGAGATTTTTCATGAATTGTTTTATCTACACTTTTAATAACTTCTGGAGAAACTTTTTTTGATTTTGCAAGATTTAGAATAACTTCTTTTTTATCAGATGTATTTAATTTATTAATAACATCTGCAGCCTTCTGAGGAGGCAGATAAGAAAATACCAGAGCTCTGACAGGATTTGATTCATCTTTCAGTAAAGAAAGAATCTGTTCAGGCTGCTTTTCTGCAAGATAAACAAACGGCTTTTGTTCTTCCTCTACGTTAAGGTGATCCATCAGGTCTTTTGCACGCTGCTTGCCAAATGCTTTTTCAAGAATCAGCTGGGCAGTGTGTGTACCTCCGCCTTCTCTAACCTTTTCAACTAAAGCATTAAATTCTTCAAGAATTTCTGAAGCTTCGTCAGGTTCAATTGATCTTGTAGCTGTAATTTCTGGAATTATTTTTTCTGTTTCTTCTTGTGTCAAATGCTTCAACACAAGAGCAGCCTGATCCACACCAATTAATATAAGGAATTTTGCAACACGACGATAAACATCTTCCTTGCCTTTTTCAGGAGCAGGAACTTTTAAAAGTCCACCTTGTGTCAAAGCCTCTGTAGCAGTTTTTACCTGTGGGTCAACTTCATAGTTATTTGATCTGGTTTTTATCATACCAGGTTTCAGAGAAGCTTTAGAAGATTTCTTTTCCGGCTCCAGGCTCAATGCTGGTTTAGCATTAGACTTTGGAACTTCAGTCTTATTAGTTTCTACAGTTTTTTTTCCTGATGCAGATTTATAAGCATTCATTCTATAATCATTTAAATTCATAATTCCCACCCCATTATAAGAACTTAAATATTAATAATCGATTGTAACACCATGTATACTGGATTCAATTTTATTCTTGAACATAATTGCATGTGCTCTGTTAATAGTCTGTTGAATATCTTCATCCGGACTTTCACGAGTTGTAAGCCCATACTGGAAACTGACATCTGTCTTTAAATATTCATCCTCTTCAATTGCAGAAATAATGCGTTCCATAACATTCTGAGCAACATTGTATTCAGCAGGAAAAAGCAGAACAATATTTCCATTTTCATAGGAGGCAAAATCAGAACCGCGAATTCTTGATTTTATACATTCAGCAACTTTAACAAGTGCAAAATTTTCATTCAAATCCTTTCGCTCTTTTTTAACATGTATACTGCAGGAAGCAGCAGAATATGGAAATCTTCTGAAAATATTAATTTCTCTGATTTTCTTTGCAAGAACGTGCTGAGCCAAAAGTCCGGTTATTCTATCAGTCATTGAAGACTGTTGTATTTCTGCAAAATTCTGGAAAATTTCTGAAATATCATGGATAACAAAAAATGAACAGGTTGTAAACTTATCGAAATATTTAATTCTATGAAAATCCAGCTGACATATGATATTATCATCTCTATCATTTTTTACATTTATCTGATCTACAGAAAAAGAATCTGAAGGAACATTTCCCAATGGAACATAATCTTTTATGAAATTTTGTAATGACAGATTATAAATATCTTTTTTTGTAAATCCAAAAAAAATTCTGGCACTGTTATTAAAATCTGTAAGCAGATCATCAGCATTGAAGATAATAAAAATATCATTAGACTCTTCATATAATTTTGACCGCATTGATTTTTTGATGAATAAAGGCCTCATCATATAAGTCAGTAAATAATAAAGAATCGGTGAAAAATATGAAAAGATGGTAGCCTGCAAAAGAATTACTTCAGATTTTTTTATAAAAAGAAAAAAGAATAGACATTGTATAAAAAATATTCCTAATATAACAAAATCTTTTACGCTGTTATAAAAACCTCTGATTGCAATGCGAATAACTGCAAGCAAACCATAAATAGTAACAAGTACACTCCAGAAGAAAACCATTATCTTAAACAATGGACCTACATTCCAGACCATAATACGATGCATATGAGGATCCATATTCTTAATCCAGGAAATAGGCTGAATATCATATGTAAAAGATTTTTCTGTAAAAACATTTTGAAAAATAAGAATGCAGCAAAGTGATAATAACATTGCAACAATAAATTTTACTACCAGAATATATTTCGTTTTATCTTCAAAAGTAATAATGTTATTTAATGTAAAACTTCCTATTAAAATCGTATTTAAGGAAATATATAAAGAAAGTGAAATTTTCGCAAAAAGTGGATAATTATTCCCAAAGGAAAGAGAAAAAATATTCATTTCATATGCTAGAGAAATTGCAATGGCTAGAAGCGTAAGAATTAAAAAAGATCTGTCAGATTTTGCTTTATGGTTAATTCCATAAATAAAAAACAAAATCTGACATGCAATTCCTAAACATATAACTGCGAAAAAATTTACTACCATGCGCTTCCTAATCCATCAGGCTTAAGCTGGAAGTGGCTGAACTCCATTGTAAACGAAGCTCTACCCTGTGTTGCAGAACGAAGGTTTGTGGAAAAACCGAACATCTTTGCCATAGGGGCTTGAGCATGAACAAGTTCTGAAGATACCTTTGAATCCTGCCCCAAGACCATTCCTCCCCGCTGAGTTACCTGACTCATTGCTTCACCTACAAATTCTTTTGGACATGAAATTTCAACATTCATTACAGGTTCAAAAAGCTGTGGAGCTGCATTCTTACATGCTGCATCAAAAGCCTGTGCTGTACATGAAGCAAATGCAAATGTTGTAGATGTTGTTTCGTTATAATCAATGGCTGTAACCTCAACCATAGTATCTGTACAAGGATAACCATACTGAATTCCGGAATCCAGTGAGCTTTTTACACTCTGCTCAATAGCTTCAATGATTTCGTCAGGAATATCTTTGCGGTTGAACGACAATCTGTAGTCGTTTCCAGTTCCCTGATCACGTGGTGAAACCTTAATTGTAACACCTGCAGTATTTTCTTTACCTGCAAGGACTTTCGAAAATTCCTCTTTTGCAGTTCCTTCAGCTGTAACAGCTTCACGGTATGTAACCTGAGGAGCACCTACACGGCACTGAACGCCAAAGTCGTCTTTCATACGAGTTACAAGAACATCAAGATGAAGTTCACCCATTCCAGAAATGATAAGCTGTCCAGTTTCTGCATCTTCGTGATGAGTGAATGTTGGATCTTCCTTAGAAAGAATTTCAAGAACTTCGTTCATCTTGTCACGTTCAGAAAGGCTTTCTGGCTCGATTGCAATAGAGATTACAGGTTCTGGGAATTTTACGCTTTCAAGAAGTACTGGTAAACCTTCACTTCCCAGAGTATCTCCAGTCTGTGAAAGCTTAAGACCTATGAATACTGCAATATCACCTGCAGAAACTGATTCCATTGGCTCAGATTTATTTGAATGCATACGAAGAATGCGGTTTACTCTTTCACGTTTTTTCTTTCCTACGTTGAACACCTGAGTACCGGAATTGATTTTTCCTGAGTACATGCGTACGTAACAAAGGGAACCCATTTCACGGTCGTGCTGGATTTTAAATACAAGACCAAGGGCGTTTCCGTTTTCCTTGCATTCAACTTCGATTTCTTCTTCTTTATCTTTTTTGATATGAAGCCCTTTTGCAGGTGGAACTTCGATTGGACTTGGAAGGTAGTCCACAATAGCATCAATCAAAGGCTGAACTCCCTGATTATGGCGGGCAGACCCCATTACAAAAGGAACAAATGTTCTGTTGATTGTACCAGCACGGATTGCCTTTTTAAGTTCATCATTTGTGATTTCTGCACCTTCAAGGTATTTTTCTGCAAGAGCATCATCACTTGAAGCTACCATATCAATTAATTTTTCACGCCATTCATTTGCCTGATCTAAGCGGCTTGCATCAATGTCAGTTTCTTCAAACTTTTCACCTTCAGAAGCTTCATCCCAGCGGATTTCTTTCATTTTAATAAGATCGATTACACCTTCAAATTCTGGACCTTCACCGATTGGAATCTGAAGAGCAAGACAGTCCGTACCGAACTTATTATGAACATCTTCCATGGAACCGAAGAAGTCAGCACCGATACGATCCATTTTGTTCATGAATCCGATACGAGGAACGTTGAAACTGTCAGCCTGCTTCCATACAGTTTCTGTCTGTGGCTGAACACCGTCAACAGCACAAATTACAGCAACAGCACCGTCAAGTACACGAAGTGAACGTTCAACTTCTGCAGTAAAGTCTACGTGTCCCGGAGTGTCGATAATATTAATCTGATGATCTTTCCAGTATGTAGTAGTAGCAGCAGAACAGATTGTAATCCCCCGTTCCTGTTCCTGAGCCATCCAGTCCATTGTAGCCTGACCGTCATCAATTTCACCGATTTTATGGATTTTTCCTGTATAGTAAAGAATTCTTTCTGTAGTAGTAGTTTTACCGGCATCAATGTGGGCCATGATACCAATATTGCGCATTTTATCTAATGACATATTTTCCCCTATAATAATATCAGTATATTATAGAACAAATCAGCGATTTTGAATAGAGATATTTATATATGATTAATTTATAAAAATATATTTGAGCTAAAAAAAATTGTAGGTTATAATAGAATATGTTTTCTTATTAAAAAGAGTTTTGGAGGCGTTTATGAAATCTATGTTTACTACTCTTTTCCGTTACACAAAAATTCTTTGTATTTTAACATTGTCTCTATTTTTCTTTTCCTGCAGAAATGACACGGCTAACAATAAATCATTTCCAATTAATGACAGCTGGAAAATAAAAGAAGGAAGCTCACTTTCCTGGGCAGCACCTGATTTTGACTCAGAAAACTGGCAAACTGCAGACCTTACAAAAATCCAGGTTTTCAACAAGAAAAACAGTTATGTATGTGCCCGAGGAACCTTCGAAATTCCTTCCCAATTACAAAATCAAAATGTATATCTAGGCTTTAAGAAATTCAACGCAGCCTGCAATGTTTATGCTGATGGAGTCTATATCGGTTCACGAGGAAGATTTCCTCCTGTAGAAGATGTTCGTCTGGAAGCTGAAAATGATATTCTTATTCCTGCATCCTGCATTCATAACGGGAAAGTTCAGCTTACCCTTTTCTTCTACAAGCCAGAAGTTGAACTTAAAAGTCCAGGTCTTGCTTTTGAAAATGAGGCCCAGGCATTTTTCATCAACAATGTAAAAGTTGTATTCAACCAGCATCTTTTTATTATGATGGCGGTTGCATCAATCTTCTTTATTTTCTATTCATTGCTTCAGTATTTTATCGATTCCCGTGATATCTCATACATTTTCTTTGTAATCAGCGTTGCCTTTGTTGCTTTCTACTTTTACGATTTAGGTTCAAAGACTTTGACTTTTAATCTGAACCTGCAGCGTCCGTTATTCAGAACATTCCTTGTTGCAGGAATGAGCTTTTTGATCCTGTTCCTTAACAGATTTTATAACAGAAAGCATTACAAGGAAATGCTTATAACATTTACTGCAATTCCTGTACTTTTTTTGATTTTATTCCTTACAAACAATGGCAAAAGCGTAGCCATTGACAACCTGTTCCTTGCAAGCCTTACAGTCGTTATTGCAGGAATCGTTTACGGATTCATCTGTACTATTCACGAAATCAAGCTGGGAAACAAAGACAGTATTCCGATTCTTGTGGGCTTTATTCTTGGAACTTTGATTGCTCTCCACGACATCATCTATCAGGCAATAGGTGTTATGCCGTTTATGTGGATTCAAGGAATTGCATTCTTTGCCCTTGATTTTAGTATCTTTATTACACTTGCAATCAGACAGCTTAAGGCAAAACACAAAGCTGAAATACTTGCAATTGAAACAGAACGACAAAAAGAAACTCTTTCAAACATCATTACAAATGCACAGAGCCTTGCAAATGATTCAAACCAGATTGCATTGGAATTAAATGAATCAGTTAATTCAGTAATCCGTGCATCAGAACAGACACAGGCAAAAATCAATGACATCAATATCGCAATCCAAGAACAAAACCGCATCCGCGAAGAAACTGACGTTGCAGTTCATAACCTTACTGACTTCCTTAACAACATGTCAAATGAAGTCGATACAGAAACAGAAATCATTACAAAGACTGTAAAGCAGACTCAGGACGTTATTGATGGCATTACAAAAGTCGGTGAAGGAATTTCTACAGCCGCTTCATTTACTTCTTCTCTCAGTAAACTTACTAAAGCTGGAAGTGATGATACTAAAAAACTGCTTGAAATTTCAGAAGAGATTCAGTCATCGACAAAAGAAATTCTTGGAGTTGTAACTACCCTTGACGCATTTGCAGGTCAGATCGACCTTCTTTCAATGAACGCAAGTATTGAAGCGGCTCACAGTGGTGCTGCCGGAAAAGGCTTTTCTGTAATTGCCCATGAGATTAAAAACCTTGCAAGTCAGGTACAGCAGTGGTCAGCCCGAATCGGTGAAATTATAACAAATGTAACAAATTCAATCAGCGAAAGTGTAATTCTGACTAAAAAAGTTAACAATGCCTTAACAGAAATCAACGAAGGTTCAATTCAGAGTGCTGAAAAAGTAAACTCTGCATCTGATGGTATTAAAATCCAGGAGGAAGCAGGAAATGCAATTTCTCAGGATTCTAAGACGCTGTATAAATCTGCAAATCAGATGCAGGCAGAAGTAAAAAATCAGAGTTCTTTCTCTGGACAGGTATTGGGCAACATGGAATCCCTTTCAAATGCCTCAAACTCTGTTAATACTGCAAGTGACCAGATTGCTCAGGAATCAGAACGCCTCAGCATTGAAGCTCAAAAGCTCAGCAATATGGCAAAACGCACTACAGAAGCTGCAGAAAAGCTTCTTAAACTGATGCAGTAGTTTTTTACTATGATGTGGTAAGCATTACGGGTAAAATAGTGAGATATTGTTTAACTTACAATTTTTCATTATATTTATATTAATCAATTTTCTACAGGAGTCATATTATGGCACGTACACATTATATCGCTGGAAACTGGAAAATGAACACATCTAAAGCAGAAGCAGTTGCGCTTGCTAAAGATCTCGTTGAACAGCTCAAAGGCAAAACAAACAAATACATGATTGGTGTTCCATTCGTATACCTGGATGCAGTTGCACAGGTTGTAAAAGGATCAAACATCATCCTTGCAGCTCAGGATTGTGCTGCAACATCAAACGGAGCTCACACAGGTGAAGTTTCTACAACAATGCTTAAAGACATTGGTTGTCAGTGTGTAATTCTCGGACACTCAGAACGCCGCCACGAAATCGGCGAATCAGACGAACTCATCAATAAAAAAGTTCGCAAAGCATTGGCTGACGGCCTTGAAGTTGACCTCTGTATCGGTGAACTTCTTTCTGAAAGAGAAGCTGGTGAAGCTGAACAGGTTTGTGCATTCCAGCTTTCTGCAGGACTTGCTGGTGTTACAGCTGAACAGATGAAGAACGTAACAATCGCTTACGAACCAGTTTGGGCTATCGGAACAGGAAAAGTTGCAACTCCAGAAGATGCTCAGGCAATCCACAAGTTCATCCGTAACTACATTGCTAAACTCTATGATCAGAAAGTAGCTGATGAAGTAATCATCCAGTACGGTGGATCTATGAAAGCAGAAAACGCACCAGAACTTTTGGCTCAGCCAGATATCGACGGTGGATTGATTGGTGGAGCTTCACTTAAAGCTTCTACATTCGTTCCTATCTGCGTTCTCTAATTGAGATAAAAAAAAGGAACCTTCGGTTTTACAAAGATTCCTTCAAAACATAACTCGCTCTTTTTAGGGCGAGTTTTTTTTAGTTTACCCTTCTGATTCCCATTAAAGAAGAGTTAATTTAGTAAATTCCTTCATTTACAATCCTGCATTATTTACCGGAGCAGGACATTTTACAGGAACCGGATAGGATTCTCCATTGACGATGACTGTACAAGTCCAGGTATTAAATGGTTCAGTATTATTTTTAATAACTGATAAACTTTCTTGTTCAATTATACCTTCATGGTTTTCATTTGGATCTGGATCTGAGTCATTAACTTTTGAAAAGCCTTTTATAGTACTAGAATTATTAAGGTAGAAATCATGCTCCAGGCTTCCCATATATTGAGAGGTAATATATCCATATACACCTGAATTTACTTTAGGATTTACAATTTCTCCAGCATTATAACAATATGAAACTTCAATACTGCTTGCATTAATATTATAGTTTTGTCCTGTAATACCAGCACATAAGTTTGCACTTCCTTTACAATCAATTGTCCCTAAATTTACACAATATGTTACAGTACCTTTTTCAACGTATCCTGTGATACCACCAAGATTATCACCAGAACCAGAAACAGTACCTAAATTAACACAATTTTCAATTGTTCCATTTGTCTGATATCCACAAATACCACCTGATTTTGAAGTAGTACCATTGGAAGTAACATCTACATACGAAACACAATTTCTCACAATACCACTTTTATATGTAGTCCCTAAATATGAAACAATTCCTGCTGAATATTTTCCACCAGAAATATTACCAGTTACAACAACATTTTCAATTACACATTTTTCCCCATATCCAAACAATGCCATATAATCACTATTTCCAGTTATTGTAAGATTACTGATGTTATTTCCAAGTCCATTAAAAAAGCCGTTAAACTTCTTAGATGTAGAACCAATAGGTGTAAAGCTTGATGATGTCATTGCAAAACTTTCCGTTACATAGAAATTATATCCACTTAAAGTTGAACTTTGTGCCCATGTTGAAAGCTTTCTTAAATCACTGTCAGAGTTAATTGCAAAGTCACGGACATTATCCGGTAAAGTTGAATAATCGCTTATATCTTTATAAGATGTGTGATCATATTTACATTTAACAGGAACTATATAAGACTGTCCATTATATGTTACTGTCTCAGACCAGTTGTTAAAAGGTGCATTTTTACTTAAGTCTTTATTAAAGACATCATAAGTTGCACGACAGAAAGTATATTCTGAATCATCAAAGCCTGCAGCACCAGTGAATTGCAGTGAGGAATTAAGATAATAGTTATTTGATGCGGTTAAAGCTGTTGTTCCATTACCAACGAGGAAAGCATAATTTAGGTTAGCTCCAGTGGCCTTAGAATCAGCAGGTTTTACGATTGTACCAGCATTGTAACAAGATGAAATAATTGACGAAGATGTAGAATTAATCTTACCGATAATTCCAGCTGCATATTCAGAGGTTGAATCAGCAACACCATTAATAGTTCCAAAGTTTACACACTCTTTAACCTGCCCACCTAAACTTGTCGACACAATACCAGAAGCACCTTTACTTGTAACAGTACCAAAATTAACGCATTTTATTATTTCTGAATTATATACATGACCTACAATACCACCTGCAGCTTCAGTACCAGTAACATTTACATATGAGACACAATTCTGTATACCATAATTCTCAAAGGGCTCTGTATATCTAAAAATACTTCCCACAATTCCACCAACATAATTTTTGCCATTTACTTCACCAGAAACTGTAAGATTCTTAATCAAAGCATCCTGGCATTTTCCAAATAATCCGGAGTTACTTGCAGAAGGAGTATTAACATAAAGATTTTTGATTTCATATCCATTACCATCAAAAATCCCTTGAAATGGTTTTCCATTAACACTAGGATAACCAATTGGTTCATAGTCAGAAGCATTTTCAAGATCAATATCATCTGTCATTATAAATTTATAACCAGAAAGAGTTGATGACTTTGACCATAACGAAATCTGCTTTAATTCTGCTGCAGTTGAAAGGGTCAATTCTGTTTGATCAGCAGGAAGAGTGAATGAACTGCTTGGTAATGTAATACCTTCAGGCTTAAGACTTTCAATTGAAGGGGAGTTAATTATTTTTCTAACAATTCCTTTACTATCTATTTTATAA
>JAHAZA010000101.1 GCA_018385415.1 Treponema sp.
TTTTCTCTGTACTTTTCTGCACAGTAGAGAAGACCTTCAATGTAATTGTCTTGAACAAGAATTTTTACAGGATACTGCATTTCAACATCAGAAAGTTTTTCTTTAACACTATGGATTTTCGATGAAGCTGGAAGTGTAATTCCTGCAGCATTAATCAATTCTTTCTGATTTTCAGAAATGTTTTCTGCATCTGGCTTGTTGCATGCATACAGAACATTTCTGAAGTTGCCAAAGCTTTCAAATCCGTAAATAAATTCTGGATTATCAAGAGGAAGATCTTCGAAAAAATAAATCTTTGTAAAACCATATTTTTTTGCAACTGCTTTTGAGAATTTTACAAGATGGCTGGAAAAATCATTTGTACTTGGAGCAACACCATCTGCAATTACCAGCAGTTCTTTAAGGTCTCCGTACACATTGTCGATTTTATTACCATCGTCTTCAACAACCATCTGGTGTGAAGCAAGATTTTTCATTGCGCGTATGAATCTTGGTTCTTCGGAATTTTCTACGATCTGAGTTTTTTCTGTTGCAACTGGCACGGTTTCTTCTGCTGTGTT
The DNA here is from genome assembly GCA_018385415.1 of Treponema sp. GTDB lineage: Bacteria > Spirochaetota > Spirochaetia > Treponematales > Treponemataceae > Treponema_D. The sequence continues at coordinate 561 of JAHAZA010000101.1, forward strand.
GTCATTGATAACAGGAACTTCAATTGTTTCGTTTGAAACAGCTTCTACTGTTGATTCAACAACCTCATCAGATTTTTTCGATTTACGAGAAGCGCGTTTACGTTTAGGTTTTTCTTCTGTTTTCTTTGATTTACGGGATGCTCGTTTGCGTTTAGGCTTTTCTTCTGTACTTTCAGTTACAATTGCTTCTGTGCTTTCTGAAATTGGTTCAGCTTTTTTATCTTCTTCAGTAAAGTCCTCGTCAATATACGAATCTGCAACAGGCCCATTAAGAGCTTTTTCAAGTTCATCCATTGAAATAGGTCTGAACCCATCATTAAGCGATTCGTTTCTACAACATTGTGAATTTAAAATTTCCTGAATGCGTTCATCTTCTGACTGCTGATTTTCTTCAGTATCATTGACGGTGTCATTATCAAGAACAGGTTCCTGATTTTCGTTAGCAGAATTCTGTGTTGCAGCTTTTTGAGCTTCACGTTCTTTGATCTGGTCCATAGGATCTACAACAGGTCCGTTCATCAGATTTTCAAGTTCGTCCATTGAAATAGGTCTGAAGCCTTCATCAAGAGAATCGTTTCTGCAGACTTGAGAATTTAAAATTTCCTGAATACGCTCGTCTTCTGTCATTTCGTTTTCAGGTGCACTTTCAGTTTCTGGTTCGGGTTCTACAACATTGTGCTGACTTAAAATACTTTCAAGCTCATTCTGGTTGATTGCAATTTCGCCTTCTGAATCAACTTCGTCTGAAGAAATATTGTTCTGGTTAAGGATGTCTTGAACAGATGAATCTGTTTCTTCATCTTCATCAGAGTCATCCTGTGTAAATTCTCCGATTTCAGAAAATTCTTTTTCGTTAACCTGAACCTTATCAAGGTCATCTCCCAGGTTTTCAATCTTTGAAGAGAATTCTTCTTCTTCAGTTGGTTCTTCACCATATGAGTTGATATCAATTGCTGGACAGAGTTCAAGTAATTTATTTACCAGCGCTTCAGGTGCATTTTCGCTTGCATAAACTTCAGCCAGTGAATTACAGCATTCAAAAGCATCAATATGCACGTCGCAAGTATTTTCAACAAGATAAACAGATTCTACATTAACAGGACATTTGATCAGAACCGCTCCGTTCTCTGTCAGCTGATAAAGACAACCACCGTTTTCATCAACAAAGAAATTATCACAGTCGCCGGAGAATCTCATGTACTGCAGTGCTTTGAGACCAGCAAGACTTCTATCTTGAATTGATTCAAGACCTGCAGGAAAAACAATTGTGGTTAAATTTGAACAGCCAGTCAAAGCTCCTGTTTTAATAGTTTTTACACTTGGGGGAATTTGAAGTGATGTGATTGATTCACAGTCGCGAAGAACATCTGGTTCAAGAGCATCCATTCCGTTTCTGAATGGAATTTCCTCTAATGACATACATCCCCAGAACAAACCTTCAGGGAATGAAGTGATGTTGTCTGGCATTGTGATTTTTCTAAGTGAAGAACAGCCGGCAAATGTAAATGGTTTTAATGATGTGAGATTAGATGGAAGTTTTACTTCTTCAAGGCTTTCGCATGAAGAGAAAAGGTTTTGGCCAATTTCGGTAACTGAGTCAGGTAAAATTACTTTTGTAACAGGTGCTTCTGCAAAAACTCCGTTTCCAATTTTTGTTACACCTTGGGGAACACTGATAACAGTGCCAAGTTTTGCAAATTCACATTTAGTTAAAGTTTTTCCATCCTGGGAAAAGATAAATCCATCTGTCGACATAATTCTATTATAAGGCGAAAATTTCGGATTTTCAACGAAAGGCCGTAGGGCATTCGATGACAGTATTCGTCTTCTTTACAATTGTCGGCAGAATTCTTGATTTTCCACATATAAATATATAGGAAAAGATTATGATATTATTTGCTTAAAGCAGCTTCTTTTTCGTGATTCTTTTTAGTCCAGACAAAGTTGAGGACAGCCATAGAAACGATGATTGCATAACCGATGATGCTGTAAAGGTCTGCAATCTGGTCAAAGAAAATGATTCCAAAGAGGGTAGAGAAAATCAACTGAGTATAATCGTAAATCGAAATGTCCCTTGCCGGTGCATGATAGTAAGCTGCAGTAATTGCAAACTGACCGCCGGCGGCCGCAATTCCACCACCGACTAAAAGCAGAACCTGAGATAGAGTCATTGGGTTAAAACTTGTAATCATGTATGGAACTGAAAACAGCATGGAAAATCCTGAAAAGAAAAATACAATGATTTTTCCGTTGCAGTTCATTGTGCCTAATTTTCTTACACAACTGTATGCAAGTCCTGCACCAATGCCGCCTGCAAAGCCTGCTGCAGTTGGGAGGAATTCTGTAAAATTAAAGGAAGGTTTTACTACAAGCATTGAGCCTAAGAATGCAATGATGATTGCAATAAGAGGAACGCTTTTAATTTTTTCTCTTAAAATGATGAGGCTGAAAACAATGGCAAAGAATGGTGACATCTTGTTTAAAATTGATGCATCGGAAAGAACAAGATGATCGATAGCGTAAAAGTTTCCGAAGATACCGATAGTTCCACCACAGGATCTTAAAATAAGCCACTTTAAGCTTCCCTGAGGAATTTTTACAGCATCAGCACCTTTTTCCTTTCGTTCCTTTAAAAGATAGAAAAAGGCAATGATAAAAGCCACAGAGTTTCTGAAAAAACTTTTCTGCACAAAATGAATGTGGCCTGCAAGCTTTACTAAAGCAGCCATAAGGGCAAAAAAGAATGCGCTGAGAATTAAGTAAAAAATTCCTTTTGTATTATCAGAAAGCTGTCTCATAATTCTGCATTATAGCGAAACGCAATGACTTATGCATTAATATAGAAGGTTAAAAATTTAAATGATTGGAAATGTAAAATATATATTGAATAATATTTAATATTACTTTATATTTTTAGTAATACTAAATATTAAACAACGCACAATTTGTGCGAGGAGAATATGATGGAAAAGACTATCGCTTTGATTCCTGGTGACGGAATCGGACCAGACGTTGTTGCAGAAGCAGTAAACGTACTTAACGCAGTGGCAGAAAAATACGGCCACAAATGGAATTACACAAATGTACTCGCTGGTGGATGTGCTATCGACAAATTCGGACACCCACTTCCACAGGATCAGCTTGATATCTGTCTTAAATCAGACGCAGCATTGCTCGGTGCTGTAGGTGGACCAAAATGGGACAACCTTCCTTCAGAAATTAGACCAGAAAAAGCACTCCTTGGAATGCGTGGTGGAATGAAGGTTTTCGCAAACCTCAGACCTGCTCTTATGTTCAAACAGTTAAAGGCTGCATGTCCACTTAAAGACGAAATCGTAGGTGACGGACTTGATATCCTTATTGTTCGCGAACTTACTGGTGGTATCTACTTTGGTGAAAGAGGAACTTCAGAAGACGGAAACACAGCCTGGGATACAGAAAAATATACACGCCCAGAAATCGAACGCATCGTTCGCATGGGATTTGAATATGCAATGAACCGTCAGAAACGCCTCTGCGTTGTAGACAAAGCAAACATCCTTAACTCTTCACAGCTCTGGCGTCGTGTTGCAGAAGATGTAAAGAAGGACTACCCAGAAGTTCAGCTTTCTTACCTCTATATCGACAACGCTTCTATGCAGATGGTTCGTAATCCAAAACAGTTTGACGTTATCGCAACTTCAAACATGTTCGGTGACATCCTTTCTGACGAAGCTTCTCAGATTACAGGTTCAATCGGAATGCTTGCATCTGCTTCTATCGGTGACGGAACAGGTCCTGGCCTTTACGAACCTATCCACGGTTCAGCACCAGACATCGCAGGAAAAGACCTTGCAAACCCACTTGCAACAATCCTCTCTGCTGCAATGCTCCTTCGCTACTCATTCAAGCTTGAAGACGAAGCAAAAGCAATCGAAGCAGCTGTTGAAAAGGTTCTCGATGACGGCTGGCGTACAGGGGATATCGCAGGTGATGTTGAAGCTGTAAAAGCCAGCGGAAAACTTGTTGGCACAAAGAAAATGGGGCAGCTTGTTGTTGAATACCTCAATAAATAATTTTTTTCTTTAAGGGAATTTTTAATGGCCTCGGACATTGTTCCGGGGCCTTTTTATTGTGTAAAAACTTGACTTTTAAGTTGTACGATTGTACAATTATAATATGAGCAAAAAAAAGAAATCTCTAATAATTGATGCTTCATGCATTATGGCAGTTATAAAACAAGAATCAACTGCACAGGATGTTATGGAAAAATCAGAAGGTTACCAATTACTTTCTGCTGCGTGCCTTCCATTTGAAGTGGGAAATTCACTTTCAAAATGGCTTAAGCGCAATCTTATGACTAAAGAGGCTGCAGTAAAGTGTTTTGAGCTTTACAGAAAGCTTCCGATTGCATTATTAGATGTAGATTTCGAAACTTCACTAAGTTATGCAGCAGATGAAAAGCATTATGCCTATGATATGTATTATCTTGATTGTGCTTTAAGAACTGGATGTCCTCTTTTAACATATGATGAGGATCTTTCAAAAATTGCGAAAAAAAGGGGTGTTGTATGTTTGTAATGACTTATTCTCAGGCAAGACAGAATTTATCATCTTTGCTGGATTCAGTAAAAGAAAACGGAATGGCATATATAACCCGTGCTGATGGTTCAAAGTTCAAGATTGTTCTGGCAGAAACACCGGCTGTCACACAATCTCCATTTGCAGAACTTGCACAGTACAGTTCAACAGTTAACTCAAAATTAAAGACAATCTCAATGAAAGAAATCGTAGAAATGATGCACGAGAGCTGGGATGAACGTTCAGATAAAATCAACTCAGATGCAGCTGGCATTACTGCAAGAAAATTTTTTGCGTTATTAAAAAAATAAAATATTCAAGCAGGAAAAATATATGAACTATCTTGTAGATGCGCTAACTATTTTTGACTTTTTTAAAGGAAAGACAGAGCTTTTTGATTTTTTTGATGATACAGAAAACATTTATGTTTCAGCAGTTACAGTAGGAAAACTGAATTACATGGCCCGCACCGAATACTCTGAAACTGAAAAAAATGCTATTGAAATTGCAGATGATTTTGTTCACCTCCTACATATCGTAAATATTGATGAAAGTATTGCCCTGGAATATGGAAAGTTAAAAGAGCATTATCCGGAATTTGATGACAATAAGCTTTGGTTGTGTGCAACCGCGGTGGTGCGGGATTTAGTTATTGTTTCAAGTGATGAAGGATATTCTGGGATTGCAGAGATTGTGGTGAAGAAGTTTTAGGTTTGTTTTGGACTTTTATGCCAGGAAAAAGTGTAGTAATTTATATCAATTGTTTTTTGAAAGTGCATCTACCATTAAAATTACTGCGGTTTGAAATTCTTTAGAAAGAGAATCTAATTGATTTATCGTTTTAGAATATTTTAAATATTTCAAGCTTACTGTATTAAAGGAACTTTTCACTTTATCCTCATCATATCCGTAAACCAGAAAATTCACGCTGACATTTAAAGCATTCGCAAGATCTGTTCCTGCCTTTATGTTTGGCAGAGAGCCTTTATTTTTAAGATAATTACTTATAGTGCCTTCTTTAATGCCAGTCTTTGCTGCTAATTCTTTAGTTGTAATGTTGGCAATAAACATAGCCTCTTTTAAATTATCTCTGAAACTCATATCTCCATAATAGTAAAATTTTATTAATAACTTGGTGTAGTTAGAAAGAACTTGCTAATTAAAGTTTGGTATAGTAAAATATTACTACAAAATAAAAATAGTGTTAAATATATGCTATATGAGGAGAGTTTTTGCATTGAAAAGAACTTTTTTATTAGTTGCATTGTCTGTTTTAAGTTTCGGATTATTTGCCAAACCTCAAGTTATGCCGGATTGGGTTCAAAACTACCGTAAAGTTTATCCAAACAGTGAATATCTTGCACAGCGCGGAAGTGGTGACAGTGCTGAAAAGGCAAAAACAGATGCAATAGGTGCCCTTTCAAGATATTTTCAGTCAAGTGTAAATGCAAGCCTTTCTACAACCCTCAGCTCGGTAACGACAAATGATTCCATTGACGAAAAAACTGTGGTTGTAGATGAAGTAAACGTTCAGTCTCAGGTTGAATTTTTTGGTCTAGAATACACAGAGCCGTTTTATGTAAAGTCAGAAAAAAAATGGTACTGCGTTGTCTACATGAACCGTGATGAAGCATGGCAGCAGTATAAACCTCAGATTGACATAAAGAAAAACAGTTTTTCAGGACTTTATAAAAATCTTGAAAAAGAAACAGATTATTTTACAAAACTTGGAATGTGCAAAAAAGTCTGGACTGTTGGAACTGAACTTTTACAGAAGCTTGAATATGGAAGAATCATAAATCCGTCAGAAGAAGCACAGTACCAGAACGAACGTGATGAAATAGCAGAAATCCCTGTAATATTTGAAACAGCAAAACAAAACTGCTCGATTTACATCAATATAAATTCAGATTACAACAAAATGATTTCAACGGCAGTTTCTACAGTTCTGACAGATACAGGATTTACTGTTGCAAAGACAAAAGCAGAAGCAAACTATGTTGCAGAAATTAGTGTTGATGACAACGAAACAGGAGCTGACCCTGTTTCAATCAAACCTTCAGTAAACATAAAAATCTCAAGCAAAAAAGCAAAGACCGTTTTCTCATATGAAGTAACTTCAGACGAAAAATCAATCGGTTACACAATCGAAAGCGCACAGAAAAAATCATACCCAAAATTAACAGAACAAATTAAAACCGCCCTGAACGAAAAGTTCAGCGGAAGCTTTAGTTTATAAAACAATCATCGGAGGTAAATAAGATGAAAAGAAATTTTGTAAGTAAGAAAATATTGGCAGGAATTATTGCAGGTTTAACTATGGTTGCAGGCTTGTCTGCAAAGGATGCAAGACTTGGAGTAAAGGTAAAAAAGAATGCAGACAATGCGACAGTAATTGACTGGACAGACAGAGCATTGGGAGAGGTAAGTGCTCCAACATGGCTTAAAAATCTTCGCCGCGGAAATGCTTCTACATTCAAAAAAGAATGGGAAATGGACAGTTCAAGAATCGTAAAAGTAAGCATGGCAACAGGAAAGACAGAAGCAACAGCTCAGGCTTTAAGCCGTTCAGGTTTTGCATACGCACAGGCAGCAGAATTAAATCAGAAAGTAATCGGTCGTGTTGGTCAGGGGTTAAATGATGAAGGCCAGCTTGAAGCATTGTTTGTTGCAGCAAGTGAAACAAAAGCAGAAATGGCAGGCTTAAGAGAAGAAGCAAGCTTCTGGCAGAAGGTTCGCACAACAACAAAAGATGCAAAAGGCAAGAAAGTAAATGAAGAAAAATATATTTATTACACAGTTTATTCAATGGATAAAACAACATGGGATAACATCTGTAAAAAATATCTTATGGATATAATGGGGGGGGCAGATTTGACTTCTGAAACAAAAAAGAAAGTTGGCGCACTCTTTAGCGAAATGAAAGAAGACGCAGATAAAAAAGATGCAAAAAAACAGGCAGAAGAAGAAGCTCTATATAAAGCACAGATGGCTCGCTTAGAAACAGAACGCGCAAAGGCAAATGCAGAAGCAGCTGCAAGCAACGCAGAAACTGCAAAAGCCCGCCTTGAAGGCAAAAAGCTTGATGCCCAGGAAGCCCAGACAAAAGCTGCAGTTGAAGAAGCTGAAGACCTGGCTAGTTATTTGATGTAGGGGGGATTAAATATGGATTGTTTTGAAGAACTTGCAACTGTATTGAATTCCGCAGGAATGGAATTGAGCAACATGAAATCTGAAAATGCAGAATTAATAAAAAGATTATTTTTATGGTCAGATTTAATGAAATGCTCCTCAGAAACGAATGAAACTGTAATTCATCCGTATAGAAACTATTTAACTATTTTGTATAAAGAAAAATTGGAGAAAAAATAGTAAATGAAAAAATTCATATCATTATTATTTACAGCATTTATTTCATTTTCTCTTTTTGCACAGACAACTGTTGCAGAAAAAAAATTGGAAAAACACTCGAGAAAAATATAGATGCTGCAGCAGTATTTGTTTCAGAAATTGATTTAAGTAAAATGCAAATTGCAGAAAGTGGAACAATTACAATTCCCCTTCTTGCAAAAAGCAAAATAAAGATTGTTTCTGGAATGGATATGACTGGAATCAGTTCAAGACTTACATATTCAAACCTAAAAAAATGGAATACAACTTTTGAAGTAAAAGAT
>JAHAZA010000103.1 GCA_018385415.1 Treponema sp.
AAGTCGTTTAATTTCTTCACTTTTATTATATATATATGAACTAACCTTTTCTTTTATTAATTCAAAAGCGCAAAGTTTTTCTGCAGCATCTTTATATTCTTTTAGATATTCTGATTCAATCTGATTAAAATTTACATTCTCAGTATTAATAATATTATCTTTAAGCTTTTTGCATAAATCTAATTTCAATACTGCCTTTTCATAATTTGTCTTCAATTCCAGATTACTGTATGATCCCTCATCACTATGAAGATATGTGTTTTTTGCCCAATTATATATTTCCTCATTTATCTGTAAATCAAATGCTACTTCATCTCTATTTTCTGCAGCTTTTTGCACCTCTTTAATCTGGCTCTCATATAATTTGTATAAATTTAATGCATCAGAATATAACCCATCCTCTGATGAAATATTTATCTTTTCAAGCTCATGATTGTATTCTTTTTCTGCATTCATCAGATTATTTAATAATTTATCTTTATCAGAAAAATATATTTCATACTTGCTTTGTATATTTTGATAACTCTGAATCAAATTCATTAGATTTTCATAATTTAAATGGTATTCTGAATCCTTACTTTTAATTTTATCAAGGAAAACTCTAGAATTAACTGAATCATCACCTGTTTCAAAATTATAGGGATTTAAATCTCTAATTACATCTTCATATAACTGGCCACCTTTCTTATTATCAGCAATAATAAGTTCAAATCCCATATCAGAAAGTTGTTTGTTAATATTACTTTCATTATAATCTAAATCATTTATCAATTGATCAATATATATATCGATTACAGAAACAACATATTGTGAAACATCATCATTTTTCAGTTCTTCAAGTTCACCTTTTAGCTCGGTTATTTTCTGAACACTCAGATCTTCATTTTTTGATTTATCATACTTTTCAATAATGTTTTTTATTTTCTCAATTGCGGTGGAATCTTTTTTTATATAATATTGCAAGCTTGAAACTTTATATTCAGAAACAATTTCAGGATCAGTACTTTCACCAGTTAAAACAAAATCAATAATTTCGTTACTTTTATCTAATATCTGCTGTTCATATGAATAATCTTCATTATTTCTAATTTTCAGAGCAATTATTTCTTTTATTTTCTGCAAACCGGTTACTTCAATACTTTCACCATTTACTTCAATCACTTGATCATTATTAATCTTTTCAATCAATTGTTTTCCGTTAGATTCAATTTTTGAATATTCTTCATTCTGTAACGTATTTACATAATCTGATATATATTTTTTATATTCGTTTTTGTCATAAATAAAGCTGTTTAATGTATTTATAACTCCAATAATTTCCTTTTCAATATTTTCAAGTTGAAATTCTGAAAAACCATCTTGCAAGTCATTATATTGTTTCTGTAGATTTTCTAAAACCTGCAATTTTTCACTTACAACTATTTTTTGCTCATTGTATTTACTTACTGACTCAGTATACCTTTCTTCAATATTTTTAAGAATTTCAATTTGTTTTTTATAATTTTCTTCTGCTGCCTCATATTTATTTAATGAATCATTATATTTTTTCTCTGTCGTTGATTTATCTTCTGCAGAAGAAGTTCTATTCAAGGAATATTCATAAAGCCTTTCATTCAACAAAACCTGCTTTTCAAGATATTTTTCAATACTTTCAATTTTTTCAAGTTCATATTCTGAAGAACTTTTACAAGCTATATCATCTTTTTTACTAAACAAATCCTGTAACAAGGAAAAATTTTTGTTTAATTCGTTTCTGTTAACACCTATAACGTTTATATATTTTTCAAGATCATTTAAACTTTCAAGAAATACCGGACTTAAATCTGTATCTGAGATTTTCTTTTCTTCTATCAATTGCAATACAGCATCATAATTACTTTCATTATCCAGGCAATTATTTATATCAGTAAAAACTTCTCCCCAATTTTCACACCACTGATTAATGCCTTCAACTGCTGTATCAATTACCTCTTCAATTTGCTTCACCATATATTGAATGGCTTCTATTTTAAAATTTCTTATCTCATACTTTTCAGAAAGTTGATTTAAAAAGTTTATTCTTTCTGTATTCACATACTCTTCAAGTTTTGCTTTTCGTTCTGTCCATAATGCATTCCCCTCCATCAAATTTTGATTAAATTCATCAAACCATTTTTCTTTTTTATCCTGCAAATAAGAATAAGCTGTCTGCCATTCATTCACTTCTTCTGCGAAGCTGTTTCCAATAGTATTTTCCCAATTACTTTTGGCCAATAAAAATTCTTTTTCAATGTTATTCCATGCAGATAATCCTTTTTGCATTTCCTCCGACATTTTTTCAAACCATTCATCTGAATCAGGTGTCATTTTATCTGATGAAATATTATCAACAATTCTATCTCCATATACGAAAATACTTTCATCTTGTGATCCTGTATTTTGAATCAAATCGTTACAAAGCTTTTCTGCAATTTGCATTGCATTACTTTCATCACTTTGTTTTCTGAGGGAATTATGATCATAAAGATAATTGTTCAATAGACTATTGAAGACTTCCCTCTCAACATCATAAAAATCGTCAAGAGCAATATACCTTCCATCATTATTTTTAATATCTGCAACTACTTCTTTTATATCATGCTGCCATCTCTCTCTTAATTCTTCTTTAGTTAACTTCAAAAAATCATTTTCTTCTATTTGTTTTCGAATTTCATTTAAAATTTTGTATATTTCACTCTTTCTTATAATATTGAAGTTATCAAAAGAAGATCTTTCATCCGTTAAGACGAATTCATTGTCAATAGTTAAACCAGATAAATCACTTTGATTATTAACACTAAAATCATTCTGATCTATTACCTTGAACTCGTACTTTTCATTAAAACTTTGAAGAATTTCAGCATTTTTGGAATATGAACTATCTATCTGTCCCGCATTTAGATTCATAACGAGATACCCAGAAAGCGCCATTACTGCTGTAATTCTTTTAATAAACTCATTCATTTTCACCTCCACAAAAAAAATGGCCGGAACCCTTCAGGATTCCAGCCACTATTTGGAAGGTTAACGTATGGAACATTATATATTCATATATATCATACGTTTAATTACATTTTTTGGTAACAAAAACAAATTTTTTTTACAGATTTTCAGGTAACTCTGTCAAAGCTGTATCAAGCAAATCAGAGATTGCTTTCTTATCAAGGTGAGAACCAATGATTACAAGTTTAATCATACGGTCACCAAGTTTTTCATCCCAGTTCTTTCTAAGTTCGGGATCATTTTTAAGATATTTTTCCTGCTCACGTTTTGGAGCAGATGCAAGCCAGGCTCCAGAATAGCCTGCAACAATCTGACGTCCAGTTGTTTCCCAAACCCATGCCATTTCAGGTTCATCATTAAACCACATCAGGCCTTTAGAACGAATAATGCTCTTTGGCCACTGATCAGCAACCTTATCAAGTTTCTGTCGATCAAAACATCCGCGACGGTAATAAACAAATGAACCAATTCCATATTCATCTTCTTCTTCACCGTCATGATGATGGTGGTGGTGATGATGTCCGCACGAACAGTTTCCATGCTCGTCATAATGATGTTCATGGTGTTCATGATCCTCATGATCGTCATCGTCGTCGTCATGGTGGTGATGATGTTCATCATGATCGCCATCGTCATTATGATGGTGATGATGTTCATGTTCATGTTCATCGTCATCTTCTTCTGCTGCTTTATTCAACTCAGCAACCCAGCCTGCACTTTCATAAACTTTTTCAAAGTCAAATTCATTTGTTCCCAATACATCTTTAATTGGAACATTTGCCTTTGTTGTTTCAATTACACGGGCATTTGGCTGAAGGATTTTAACAACAGCACGGATTTTTTTAAGCTGCTCTTCTGTAACAAGGTCAGTTTTATTAATAATCAATGTATTACAGAATTCAACCTGCTGAACAAGAAGACTTTCAATATCTTCTTCACCCATATCTTTTTTAAGAAGAGCATTTCCTTCATCAAACTCTGTAGCCATACGCATAGCATCCACTACAGAAATTACCCCATCAATATAGCCGTTATCAATCTGCTCAATAGCCTGTGCAATTGGCATTGGTTCACATACACCACTAGCTTCAATCAAAACATAATCAAACTTTTTAGTTTTAATAAGTTTTTCAATCTGGTTAACCATATCACTTTTGAGGTTACAGCAAATACAACCATTCTGAAGTGCAACAAGACTTGATGAATCAGTAATGTTAGCATCTTTTGCAATCAAGCTTGCATCAACATTTACTTCACCAATATCATTTACAATAACTGCAACTTTATAACCTTCCTGGTTGTTAAGAATGTGATTCATCAAAGTTGTTTTACCAGCTCCGAGATATCCGACTAAAAGTGTAATAGGAACTTTCTTTGCCATTTTCTTCCTCTTTATAATTTGCCCTTAAACGTAGCTTAGTTTTTATGTTTCAATATTATTTCTAAATATAATAAAAATTTGTATAAAATGCTATAAAAAATAAAATTATTGCAATTCTATAATTCCTATTTTAAAATATAATTGTATTAATTAAAAAAGCAGGTATTTTATGAGAATTTATTTTCTGACAAGGGAACCTGATGTCTGTCAGTTACTGGCAGATAGTTTTACAAAACCTGATAACGAAATCAAAATTTTTCCAATAATAACTAAACTGTTTCAGACTGTATTTGACGAAGGAATTCTTCCAGACATTTTATTCCTGGATTTTTTATACTTTCAAAGTGATGCTTACGATTTTTACAGCATACTGAAAAAAAAGAATAAGATATTTCCCGTAGTTCATTATAATCATCCCTTTCCAATTGCATCAAAAAGAAAATATTTCTGGTCCTTCAACCTTCAAAAAACAGGATACTTCAAAGACCTTTCAAAAATTGAACCACTACTAAGCACCATGGAGAATGCATTACAAGATCCGCAAATTGCACCATACGTTTCTTGCATTCAACAACCTCAACCCTATAAATCATCAGATCTTAGATATATAGAACCATTAAGAGCTTCAGAAATTGCTTTCTATACAGAACGATTCGACAATGTAATTACTGATAAAATCAATTCAACGAAAAAGGAATGCATTTCCTACAGTACTTCAAATTTCCTTAACTTAAATTCTACAGATCAAAGATTTACAAATGAATTTAGATCAAGAAATCACTTATCACATAAAATCTCATTATTATTCACATACTTATACAGTAAAAGGAATTTACATGTAACATTAGAAGAGTTGAAAAATGTATTAAGTAAAGATTCAAAACCAGAAACACCCAATGGAATTCGCCTTGCAATTTACAGACTCCGAACAATTCTAAAAGAAGATGTAAAAACACATTTTGAAATTCTTAATTATGATTATGGGTATTCCCTAGTGGAAAATGAAGACTAGTTTAAAATAAAGGCATTGCCTCTTTGATATTTACCACAGAGCAATGCCTTTACGAAGAATAAAATTAAACAGGTTTCTCTAATATAAACTCAAAAAAACCTGTTTCATATTTTCTACTTTAATGAAGCGCCGATGCGTTCCAAAACCTTTTTGCGATCAAGTGGCTTAATGATATAGTTTTTAGCACCGAGCAAAAGAGATTTCTTTACCAATTCTTCTTTTCCCAGGGCTGAAACCATAACTACTTTTGCGTTCTTATCAAAAGCCATAATCTGTTCAAGGGCTGTAATACCGTCCATACGTGGCATAGTAATATCCATTGTTACGATATCAACATTTGGACAAAGTTCCTTGTATTTATCAACGCCTTCTTTTCCGTCAGCAGCTGTAGCAACAATTTCGTAGCCTTCACTTGTCAAAATCTGTCCAAGCTGCTTGGCAACGAAGATAGAGTCATCAACTACCAAAACGCGGAATTTTGTTCCGTCTGCTTTTGTGCCTTCTGGTGGTCTTTCATTGATTGTAGGAAAATCCTGCTTTGTTTTCATAACTTTTTCTCCCTATTTATTATGCACGCTCACGAATAGCGACATTTACTTCGATTTTACCGTAGTCAGTAATAAGTGGAACGATAAGAGCTTCAACATTTTCAGACTGTCCTGCCAAAGCTGCAATTTCCATTTTTTCACCTGCAAACAATGCTGGTGGTGTAAGGTCGAACTTGAATCCAAGTTCATGTAATTTTGTTACAGCCTGAGCTGTAATCAAGTTTGCCAATTCTGAGATTGTAGCCTTTGCTAGATCATCAAATTCAGCAAGTTTTTCGCCATTCATTTTTGATGCAATATTCAAAGCTGTTTCATATGTCATATCAAAAAGAACACGACCTTCTACATCACCTGCAAGACCAACTAAAGCTGCTACACCCATTACTGGCATTGCGGTAGATTTCAAATATAAGTCGCCTCTTTTTACTTCAGCATCACCTAAAACTTCTTTCAGAACTCTGTATGAAGTTTCTACGAATGGGTTAATATACTCAACTCTCATGCATTACTCCTTATATGCTATTGTTTATTAAAATAGGTTAAAGACCCTACAGTCTTTTCACCCCAATTAGAGCCTTTACCAAGTGATTCACCAGAACCAAGAATAATAATACCATTACCCTTAAGTTTTTCATCGAAATCACCTACCACAATATTCTGTGATTCAACAGAAAGGAATGAAAGAATGTCACGGGCAAATACAATATCAACCATTGGAAGTGAGGTTGAATTTGTACAGTCATGATACTCAAACATTACGATATCTTTAATTTCCTGATTGAATGTATATTCACCGGAAACTTTTCTTGTAACATAAGGTGCATACCAGTCATTTGCTGCACTATCAGGAATTGAAAGTAAAGGTGCATTTGACACATTAAGCAAATCAATTTCATGTGCATAAATTCTGATTTTAGAATCTGGATAGCGCATCTTCAATACACAGGCAAGTGAATATGATTCAATACCTTTACCACATCCAGGATTCCAAACAACAATCTGCTTTGCATTGTTTTCTGGGAGCAGTTTATATACTTCATCAGCATACTGCTTTGTCCACCATGTTCCGTTACAATTTGACCAGAATGGTGCAAGAAAATCATCAGCATCTTTTTCTGTCTGAAGCTGAACATTACCTACACCCTTTTCAGAAGACCACTGGTTAAAACGATTTTTAATCCATTCTTCATTTATATCTGATACATAGAATTTCTTTAAGTTTCTTAATTCTTCTACAACAAACTTGTAATCTTGATCAGAGTCGTTAGCTTTTGGAGCTTCAGGCTTTGAATTTTCTTTTACCTCTGCTTTAGGAGTCTGACTCTGAGCTTTAATCTGGTCAGGCATTACATCGCCAACAGAACTGTTAACATAAACATTATCAATTCCGTTGTCTTTATCTTTTGCAGAGAATCTACCATTAAAAATGCGTTCAATATCAAGCAGGATATACAAATGATCCTGACATTCAACTACACCATAAATATATTTGATGTTTATATCACCAAACAAAGGATGTGGTGGCTGAATCTTGCTTTTCTGAATTCCAACTACCTTGTCAATTGCATCTACAACAACACCAAACAGCTGGTCTCCAACAGAAACGATAAGCATATTCTCTACAGAGTTATCATCACGAGTAGGAATATCAATATTAAAGAACAATCTCAAGTCAATGATAGGAATAATCTCACCACGAAGATTGTATACACCAAGAACAAATGGCAAAGTATTAGGAACGTAAGTAAAACGACCTGTCTTTGCGATTTCTTTTACCTGCATGATATCAATAGCATAATCTTTTCCTGCGAGAGAAAAAGTTACCATCTTGTAGTCAACAACAGACACATTATCTTTGTCATCCATTGAGTCCTGCATCAAATCGTAATTATCGTTCTGCTGCAAATCTGTATAATCAGTATTTTCCATAACTTACTCCGCCTTTATACAGAACCCTGTGCTGCCTGAGCATTAAGTTCCTGTCGTACACCAAGTTCAAGAAGCTGACGTACATCGATAATTAGAGAAACGGAACCGTCTCCCAATACAGAAGCACCTGCAATTCCCGGTGAATTAGTAAACTGATCACGAAGAGGTTTAATTACAACATCTTCTTCTCCAATAAGAGAATCAACCATTACACCAATTTTCTTTTCTTCTGAACCAACAATAACAACAAAGCTGTAATCACTCTGAGTTGTTTCTTTAATATTAAACAATCTTGAAAGACGAAGAATACTGATTACTTCATTACGAACGTTCAATACTTCGTAGTTGTCGATTGTACTGATATCTTCTGTTTTTACGCGCTGGCTTTCAATAACTGATGCGATTGGAATTGAGTAAACTTCTTTTCCAACACGAACCAAAAGTCCCTGAATGATAGCAAGTGTAAGAGGAAGTCTGATACTGAACTTTGTACCTTTTCCTGCTTCACTTGTTACAGAAACTGTTCCATTGAGTTTTTCAATCATTGTCTTAACAACGTCAAGACCTACACCGCGTCCAGATACATTTGAAATTTTATCTGCAGTTGAGAAACCTGGCATAAAGATAAGCTGATAGGCTTCCTGATCTGAGATAATCTTATTTGGATGAATAAGGCCTTTTGAAATTGCTTTCTGCTTAACCTTTTCAACGTTAATTCCGGCACCATCATCTGCGATGTCGATAATAATCTGGTTTCCTTCGTTAGATGCTTTAAGAAGAAGAGTTCCTTCTTCTGGCTTTCCTGCAGCGACACGAACTTCTGGAGTTTCAATACCATGGTCAACTGAGTTACGAACACAGTGCATAACTGGATCGAGCAAATCATCGATTACAGTCTTATCAAGCTCTGTGTCTTCACCTTCAATAACCAGGTTAACCTTTTTATTAAGATCACGCTGGAGATCGCGAACAACTCGTGGGAAGCGGCTGAAAATCTGATTGATAGGAACCATTCGAATTTTCATTACACCTTCCTGAAGTTCTCCTGCAATTCTACCAAGATTCTGTGTTGAAGAACGGAACTTAACAGAAAGATTTTTGAGTTGAGACTCAAATGTATCAAAGTAGTTAACTACATCACCAAATTCCTGCGTGATGTTTGTTTTAATTTCTTTAATGCTTACGCCAGTCTGAATTTCTTCAAGATACTGAGGAAGCTGATCAAACATACGGCGGATTTTTTCGCGGTATGCAGCATCAATTGCCTGGAACTGAACCTGAATATCACTCATCTGAGATGCAGTCTGGTTGAACGCAGCTTTTGTGATAACTGTTTCAGAAACAAGGTTAAGCAGGTAGTCAATTCGTTTTGAATCAACACGCAATACTGAACCCTGCTGAATATGAGTTCCAGTTGCTGGAGCACCTTTTGCAGGTGCCTTTGCTTCTGTCTTCTTTGTTTCTTGTGGCTTAACTTCTGTTTCAGAAGCAGCTGGTGCTTGAACTTCCTCTTTCTGAACAACAGCTTCAACTGGCTCTGGAGCACTCTGAACTGGTGCAGCCTGTACAGGTGCACTCTGAACTGGAGAAACGGCAGGCTTTGACTTTACTGCACTTTCAGGTTCTACTACCTGAGCATCTGTACTTAATGTTACATCACTTAAGAAAGCAACATCTTCAATATCTTCAGAAGAAGAGTTTGAAGCAAGATAATATTTTACAATCGGATAGAATTCATCTTCATAAAGAGCATCAAAATCTGGAACAGTCTTTAATACAGAACCACAAGCTTTCAATGCTGCAAATACTTGAATACCACCTACAGAATTCATAGGATTTGATTCATCAAAGGCTACTGTTACACACCAAAGTTTCTGTCCTTCTTCACATACCTGTGAAAGTTCTGCATATTCATCATCAGAAAGAACTGGAACTTCTCCACCACTCTGTGCAGGAGCCTGAGGAGCAGCTTGAACTGGAGCTGGTGCAGGTGCAGGAGCTGCCTGAACCGGTGCACTCTTTTTTGCTTTTTTATCAGCTTTTTCTGGAATAAATGCACGAAGACGTTCCAGTAAAGGTGTAACATCATCCTGATATACAGAACCATTGGCACGAGATTCTAGCATTGCTTTGATTGTATCAATTGAACTCAGCAATACATCTACTACTGGTTCTGTTACTTGAACACGGTCTGAACGGATTTCATCTAAAACGTCTTCTACAGCATGAGTAAAGGTAGAAAGCTCTGTCATTTCTACAGTAGCAGAACCACCTTTCAATGTATGAGCAGCCCTGAAAATTTCATCAATGGCTTCATGATTTGTAGGGTCGTTTTCAATTACTAAGATGTTACTCTCAAGATTTTCTACCTGCTGTTCTGCTTCTGTAAAAAAGTCTTTCAAGAGTTCTTCGTTGTTAATATCCAGATAATCACTCATATCATAATATTTTATACTTTCTATGTTATAAGT
>JAHAZA010000105.1 GCA_018385415.1 Treponema sp.
TCTTACGCTACCCCTTCTCCTAGGTAGGGAGCGGCCTGCAGCGCAGGCAAAAACAGTCCGGTGGACTGTTTTTAGCGAGTCTCCGAGCAGCTATGCTGCGAAGGTCGTTGCCCCTAAGACCCCATAGTATGGAAAATTGCTAACGCAATTTTCGATTTTTTCCCGCCCCCCGCCCATCCCTAAGGAAAGTGGTCTTAATTAAATACAACTTTACGGTTCCTCAACAAAAATCTTCTCGATATTTTTTTCCATTCGAGAGATCAAAGGTACTACCAAAGCATTACCCATACAGAAATATCTGAACTTTTCAGGCATTCCAGTATTAGTCCAATCATCTGGAAATCCCTGAATTCTTTCAGTTTCTTTAGGCGTAAGTATTCGAATCTGCAGATTTGTGAAATCTCTTACAATATGAGTGCTTCTGTTAAAACTACCTTCACTTGTAAGCATAGTTCTTGCAGGTTTATTCCATTCATCAATCATTGGAATAGCACCTTCAGAATAAATATATTTATGACCGTTTGCGGCAGTACGATATTTTCTTTTTGCACCTTTTATATATTGCCAGGTGTGACGGCTTTCTGCAGGAAGTTCTACTTCTGTTTCATCAGAATGAGTACTAGCTGGGTCTGTAAAATAAAGACGCTCATTTGGAATAAAATATTTCTGATCAACAGTTTCTTTTTCAATAATGTCGCCAATTGTTTCAGCCTTAAATGCTACTGGAGTTGATTTTACAGTATAGATTGTTCCATTAAACATAATGCCTGAATTACAGAAATCAAAACTAAAACTGTCAGAAACATTTGCAATATCATTTGAAATTTCTGTTGAAATAATTTTAGAAGCATCAATCTTTTTGACAGGGAAAGATTTTGCAAAGAATCCTTTTGTTTCTAAAATATCAGAAACAATATTTGTGTCTTTTGAAAGATTCAAAGATTTTGCAAAATTTGTGTCTGCTTTATATGCAAAAATAAAAGTTCGGCGACGTCTCTGAACTTCACCATATTCAGCTGCATTTACAACACGCCATTCAACAATGTATTTTTCATTATTCAAACAGGAAAGGATAATTCCAAAATCACGGCCTCTCTGTTTAGAAGGGGAAAGCAATAATCTGTCAACATTTTCAAGAAGAACAAAAGGTGATTTCTTAGTTTTAAGGATATCCCAAATGGACCACCAGAGAACACCCTTTTTACCTTCAATCCCCTTTTCACCATTAAGACTTCTTGCAACAGAATAGTCCTGACATGGAAAACCACCAACCAGAAGATTGTGGTCTGGAATTGCTTTTTTATCTACCGCAGAAATATCAATATTAGTTGTGTCATTGCCATTCAAATCAAGACTTGTACCAAAGTGTTTTACATAGCAATCGTGAGCCCATTGATTTTTTTTACCAGGTTCCCACTGATTAAACCATACTGTTTTCCAAGTTTCTGAAGATGGAGCAAAGTCTTTATTTTTAATTGAATTGAGGCCGCATCTAAAACCGCCAACCCCAGCGAATAATTCGCAGACAGTTTTTTGCATACACATATTTAGAGTATAACTGATTTCTCAAAAAGGATCAAGATTTTTTTTGTATGTTTTAGCTAAAATCTTTTTCATCCAGTTTTTGAGCTAAATAGCTTCCTTTTATCCAGATATATTGACGATACATACTGATTCCGTTAACCGTTTCCGGTTTTTGAGTTGAATCAGAACTGTCTCCGCGTACAAATATTACACCTTCTGAAGATTTTGGAAAGTTAGGTGCTGTTTGAGGTATACCAGTCTTATTAACTCTAGGATTTCCTTTCGCATCAAGTACTGGAATATCTTTTAATTCCTTATAAATCACAAGTTCACGTATTCTCTGCCAAACTGATTTTACATTCAAATCTATAAAATCATCTGAAAATGAAAGTCTTTTAAAACCAAGGAATGTGTTCTTTTCAAAATCAGAAGAATCGTGTTCTTCAAAAACAATACACAGAATCTGATTTTCGTTAAAATAATCATAGAATACAGAATCTGTAAACTGCTCATTAACGTTTGCGATTTCATCAAAGTTAATGCGAAAGAGTTTCATATCTTCTGTACGTTTTCCTTTTTCGGTAAGAACAATTGTTTTACCAAGTAAACCGATTTTACAGAAAAGGTCGATATCCTGCATTTTCTTTGCATTTCCGCCAAACATCTTTACAACAAGTCTTTCTCCGATTCCTTTATCAATTTTGCCTTCAATAGCAAATTCTTTCATCAAATCAACTACAGTCTTATTTTTGTATTTTTCAGTAATTTCGTGACAAGCTTTATCAATATCAGCATAAGTGTCATAAGCTTTTGGAAGTTGTTCCAGAGAACCATTAAAATGTTTCTGCACGATATTTGAAACTACAGTTCTCTTTAATCTGAATCTTGGTGGATTCGGCCATTTTGGAGCTGTATCAATAAACAGAAGTTTATCTCTAAGATGCGAAATCTCAGGATACAAAGCTTCGTTTTTGTTCAATGAGCGTATAAAATTGCGGACTATAAGCCAGTCCTGTTCCAAAATCTTTTTATCATCCTCAGAGAACTCAATAAATTGATATCCTTTTACAAGGAAGTTAGCATATTCCGCAGCAAGAACAGTTTTATCAGAAGCATACAAATAATAAACAAGAAGAAGATGTGCTAACTTATGCCAGAATCGAGAATCTTCAAACTCTTCATCTATGATTACATTTGGAGAAACTCCTGTAATAGACATTGGTTCTTTTGCCTCATATTCTTTTGGATTCTTTTTAGAAACACGAATACCAGTTGTTTTTAATTCTGTAAGAATACCATCAATGTTCAAATCTGGAGAGGAATCACTGTTTGCATCATATCCGAAAACAGACTGTTCAATTACATCTCCGGCAATTCCTGTGATTTTGGGAGATGTTTTTGTCTTATCAAATACATGATTTTTATCTATTTCGCCTAAAGTTTTATTAAGACAAGCTTCAAGTAAATCCTCGACTTGTCTTTTTGTATATGTATGTTCAGAGTTTGATACCATAAATACAGTATAACATGAGTTTCTAAAAATCTCTAATTTAATAAAACCGCATTACACCGCGATATTTTCCGAAGTCTTTTATTATTTTCCGTGGCGGTCGGCTGGCCTTTGGAGCCTCCCCGGCTCATAGTCGACAGGATTCGCCGCGACGGTCGTGCACCTCCTGTGCACTCCCTCTGCGGCGTCTCCGCTTCGAATCCTGTCTGCGTCTCATATCTAGAACTCTGAACTCTTTTAACCTCCTGTTAGGCGTTA
>JAHAZA010000021.1 GCA_018385415.1 Treponema sp.
GATTATGTTATAAATAACTTCAATTTTTTGCTTAATATTTAATTTATCTAAATTGCTGTAAAAAAAATCATCAGATAAACATACAGCTAAATAATCATTTACAAAAGCTTCTAAAGTCATAGCTGAAAAAACAACAACTATATGATAATTTGCAAATAAATTATCTTTAAAATTTTCTAACTCTAGAATTGAATTTTTATCTAATTGTAAATACCTATTTAGATCTGTAATAAACTGCTTATAAGCAATATCAAAATACAAGCTTGCTTTATAATTAACTCGTTGAAAAAATTCTGGAAATTGATGTTTTAACATTTACACCTCAATTTCCCCATTCATCAACTTTGGTAACAAAGTTTCACGAAGGTTTGATAGTTTTTTATTTTCTCTTATATTATGGAAAACCATATTATCGATTTTCTCAAATAAGTTACCTAATTTATCTTGTTCTTCTTTTGGTAAAAGAGGAATTTGATAGGTTGATAATTCGCTTTCAAATGTAATTTGAGGAAAAGTTCCAGAGCGAGTTTCTGCTAGATGTTGCATTTCTTTGATTAACTCAGGATTAGTTAGGATGTGATATAAATAATGCGGATTTACATCCTCATTTGGTCTAATTACCATAAGCTTTGTAGAAGCAATATAATTACATGTTTCATCAATATCTACGAATGCATAATGTCTATTAGCAGGTCTTATTTCAGAGTATAAAATATCATTTCTTTGAAATGTTTTTTTGAACTGTCCTTTTAAATTAGTATTAGCAACAGATTCATGATTCAGAATGTCTCCGTTTTCTACATCAGAAGTATTAATAAGGACAACTTCAGAATCATTTCCTTTATAAGTTTGTGATACTGTTGAACATAAATCACCAATTGTCCCCACTTTCCACCCCGCAGGCATTTCTCCGCAGAAGGGTTCAAAATCTACAAACCAGCTTTTGAACAGAGCTTGTGCCTGCTGTTCCAGATTGGCGTTTATTTTATTGTTCAGTTCTATTTTGTCATCCAATGATGAAAGTATCTGCGCAATTTTTTGTTGTGTGGAAAGTGGTAAATTAGGTACCTGAAATTGCGATATTTGTTTTTGACTAATATGTGGAATAGTTGTTCCTGTTTTTACAGACTCAATATATTTTTCAAATCTACTATTTGCTATGCAGTGCCATAAAAACTTCTGATCTGCATTAGATTTTGCTCTTATACAAGCGACTCGTTGAACTAATAAAAGTGGTAAATCTTCTTTTGAAATTTTCGCATAATTTTTACCAACAAGAGAACCATCCATTCCTATAACAATATCATTTTCTTGCAATTGATATTTCGATAAATCTACAGAGAAATCATTCCACCAACGGGAATCTTCCCCCCAACGTAAATTACGTTTAGTTACATTCATTCCTCTAACTAAGCGAGTGCCATCTCCATTTGTATTAAAATACTCACTTTGAAAAGGAAAACCACATATAATTTCTGCAATTTTGCTAATATCAATAAAATCCATTATCTATCCTATAAAAACTCGGGGCGTTGCGGGGTGTCCCCGCAGAAGGGGTAGCGACCAACGAAGTGGGCGCGCAGGGGAAGGCTTTCCCCTCCTAATGCCTAATTAATCTTCCACCCAATTCCTTCCAGATTTTTCTTTATCTGTTCTTCCAACTCGTGGCTTTTAGTAAACATCTGGCCTAGTTCACTGGTGAGGCGTTTCATTTTTTCGTCAAAGGGTTCGTCGTCCTCGGCTTTTTCTTCTATGCCTACATAACGGCCTGGGGTAAGGATGTAGTCCTGCTTGGCGATGTCTTGGGTTTTGACTGTAGCGCAGAAGCCTTTTACATCTTCCAGTGTTCCGTTCTGGAAAGCGGTGAAGGTGTCAGCAAGGCGGTTTATGTCTTCGTCGGTAAAGTCGCGGTGCTTGCGGTCTACCATGTGGCCCATGTTGCGGGCATCTATGAACAGTGTTTTTCCCGGCTGCTTTTTGTTACGGCTGATGAACCACAAGGTTACTGGAATTGTTACGCTGTAAAAAAGCTGGGTTGGCATGGCAACAATTCCTTCTATTAAATCGGCTTCGATTATCTTTTTGCGGATTTCCCCCTCGCCGCTGGTCTGGGTGCTTAAGGCTCCGTTGGCAAGTACAAGTCCGATTTTTCCGTTTGGGGCTAAGTGATAGATCATGTGCTGGATCCATGCGTAGTTGGCATTTCCGCTTGGTGGAAGTCCGTATACCCAGCGTGGGTCGTTTGTAAGTTTGTCCTGTCCCCAGTTGCTTAGATTGAACGGTGGATTTGCCATGATGAAGTCGAACTTTTGTGTGGCGTGTAGGTCGTGAAAAAATGTGTCTTCCTGATGTTCGCCAAAGTTTGCATCGATTCCGCGGATTGCCATGTTCATCTTTGCCATTTTCCAGGTGTCGGCATTGGCTTCCTGCCCAAAGACTGAAATGTTGTTGCGGTTTCCTGCGTGTTCCTGAATGAACTTTACTGACTGTACGAACATTCCTCCTGAACCACAGCATGGATCGTAAACTCGTTTTCCTTCTGATGGCTTTAAGATGCTTACGATTGTTTTTACTACGCTGGCTGGTGTGTAGAATTCGCCGCCTTTTACTCCTTCGTATGAGGCAAACTGTGCGATGCAGTATTCGTAGGTGCGGCCAAGAAGATCCTTGCTGGCTTCTGTGTCGCTCATGTCCATGTTGGTGAAGATGTCGATTACATTTCCAAGAACTCGTTTATCAAGATCTGGATTTGCATAATTTTTGGGGAGGACACCTTTTAGGTTTCTATTGTCTTTTTCCAGGGCTATCATTGCCTGGTCTAATATGGTTCCGATTTCTGGTGTGTGGGCGGCTGCAGCAATTTTTGACCAGCGGGAATCTTCGGGTACAAAGAAGATGTTTTCTGCTTCGTATTCGTCCGGGTCATTTTCAAAACCTTCGCCTTCTTCCACAAGTTCTGTGTATTTTTTATCGAATGCTGCTGAAATATATTTTAAGAAGATTAATCCTGTAAAGATTTTTCTGTAATCTGCTGCGGGAATGTGTCCCCAAAGTTCGCAGGCTGCTTCCCAAATCTGCTGTTCAAAGCCAAGGGTTGCTGATGAAGATTTTGTGGATTTTGCTTTTGCCATATCAGGTACTCCAACTTTTTGAATGAGTTTATT
>JAHAZA010000022.1 GCA_018385415.1 Treponema sp.
GTTTTTCTCGATTTTTTCGATAGTCTCAAAATAACAATCTAGGATTGTTTTGGGCTTTAGGTTGAGCTGGCCGGCAAGCAACACAAAGTCTTCGCTGTTAATTTTTTTGAATTCGTAGTGCTTGCCGACCTTCATTGATAGCTTGCGGGTCAAATCCGGGTAAATGATTGTGCTGACTGTGTCGTAAATGGGGGCTAGCTGGATGGTGTTTCCCTGGAATAGTAGGGAATAGTTTTTGCCATGTGCGTCGCAGTTTCCCATAATCAGATTGAATATGATATAGCGGAGAAAATTACGCGTTTCGATTAGGGGAATTGTCGTTTTCTCTTTGAGAAGGTTATAGATGTCTGCGATGCTTGGACCGCCGTCGTTCTGGTATTTGCGGTCGCTCAGGATTCCGAGTGCTTGGCAAATGTCTTCTTGGTGGATTCTTGAAATTTGGTTGTTCTCGGAAATGCGGTCGTAGCGCTCTATTAAAAGGAACTCTGTATTGCCAATTTGCTTAAGTTCTGTCTTGGATGTTGGAAGTCCGCTGTATTTGGCAAGCTCGGTGCAGATGTATTCGTTTGCAGCAAGGTTGGATAGTTTTCCGCTTCCAGTTGGCTTGAGAATATGGGTAGATGGGGCTCCATTTTTTGGCAAATAGTATTTACCATTTATATAAGCGAGAGGGAGTTTTTCTTGCGCTCCGGCAAGGGAGAGGCGGAGTTTCTCCTTGATCTTGAGCAAAGGACGGGTGTTTATGTTCTGAATATATTCGGCAAGTTTTTTTTCGGACAGAGGTTCGTAGTTGTCCCGTGAAAATGCATTCGCACTTTTGGCTTTATTGCTTTCTCCTTCTGGCAAAATGGAAACCATGCCGGCGCATTCTCCGCCCAGTTCTTTGAGAAGTTTGAATGTGCTGCTTTCGGATATATGCAGGTAATCCGAGATTCTCTTTTTTACATCGCCTTCAGGCAATAATCCTTCAAAAAAAGGGAGGCAATCTTTTTGTGAAAATTCAGCATTGCTTAAAGGGAGTGATAATGATATGGGCGGTTGCCCTGCTTTGATATAGGCTGTGTCGTAAAAAAAGACAACACCTTTTTCTGCGGTGGACTCTAGATATCCGGCCAGATTTTCTCCTAGATATACAGAAAGTTTCATTTGCTTTCCTCGTTTCCGATAATCTGCATTTTGAGGCCTAGCATCTGTAGAACTTGCATCACTTTGCCCAAGTGTAGTGATTGCTTGCCGTTCTCAAGCTCTGAGAAAAATCGTAGCCCGACGCCACAAAATGTGGCACATTCCGCTTGTGTCAGGTTGAGGCTTTTGCGGCGTCCTTTTATGGCTTTGGATAAATATTCTGTATTTTGAATGTCCATGACATAAATATAATATTCCCGAACGGGAAAATCAATATTTTTTACAAGAAAATACGCAAAATTTTCCCGAACGGGAAAACATGGAACGCTAATCTTGAAAAAATTGATTGGATATGGAATCAATGCACGACCGAAGATAAAGCGCGTGATTGTAATTGGGGTCTATGATGGAAATTTTGGGTATATGTAAATTGTTCTTTTTTATTGATTACTGGTGCGAAACAATGCCATTGCTTTTTCTATCACATCATCCATGTCATAGTACTTGTATTCGGCAAGACGTCCCCCAAATAAAATTTTGCGATTTTGGGAAGCCAATGCTTTGTATTTCTCATAAAGAGCATTGTTTTCTTTGTTATTAATTGGGTAGTAACGTTCTTTATTTGGTTCCCATTTTTGGGGAAATTCGCGTGAAATTATGGTTTTGGGTTGATTGCCGAATTCAAAATGTTTATGTTCAATGATTCTTGTGTATGGTATATTTTTGTCAATGAAATTTATGACGGCGTTTCCTTGAAAATTTTCCGTACTAAGGATTTCTGTTTCAAAATATAAAGATCGGTAATCTAATACGCCAAAGCAATAGTCGAAAAACTCGTCGATTGGTCCTGTGTAGATGATTTTTTCAGCAATGTTTTCCAATTCGGAACGGTGATCGAAAAAATTTGTGTTTAAACGGATTTCAATTCCTTCTAACATTTTGGTTGCTAATTTTGTGTAGCCTCCGCAAGGAATTCCCTGATACAAATCGTTAAAATAATTATTGTCGTATGTGTAGCGAACGGGAAGACGGTTGATAATGAATGTGGGGAGTTCGCTGCATTTGCATCCCCATTGTTTTTCAGTGTATTCCTTGATCAAAGTGTCAAAGATGTCTTGGCCAACAAGGCTTAACGCTTGTTCCTCTAGATTGGCTGGCTTACGTCCGTTAAGTAACTTGAGAATACTTGTTCTTTGTTCTTCGATTTTAGCTTTTGCCTTATCCGGTGTTTCTGTCTTCCATAATTGGTTAAATGTGTTCATATTGAAAGGCAGGTTGTAATAGTTCCCTTTTGATTTGGCTATAGGTGAATTTGTAAAGCGATTGAATTGCGTGAAAGAATTTACATAATCCCAAACAGTCTTATTTGATGTGTGGAAAATGTGTGCCCCGTATTTATGAACGTTGATGCCTTCGATATTCTCTGTATAACAATTGCCCGCAATATGATTGCGCTTATCTATGATAAGGACCTTCTTGCCTGCTTTATGAGCAAGATTTGCAAAAGTGGCTCCAAATAAGCCTGCACCAATGACGAGATAATTATACATGATTGTCTAATTTGAAAATTTGAGCAACTTGTGTTTCAAATATTTTTTTCTCATTTGAAATTTTTTTACGATAATCATCAAAATCAGTTGTTGCTTGTTCGTAATTCTTTAAAGACCATCGGATTGTTGCGACGATATCTGGAATTGATTTGTCGTTATCAAGAAATTTATATTTATTTTTGATCGGAATGTCTTCAAAAAAAGCTGCAGAGCCTTTTTTCCCGGTAATAATACAACAACCGTTAATTGCGCATTCCCTTGGCAATCTGTCTTTACCGGGGTGATTGCCGAAATCAATATATAATTTTGCCGATTGAATAAGGTTTATTAGTTCTGATCGGTTAAGATGCTCCAATGGAATCCAAGATAAGTCTGGAGCAGCTTTAATTATTTTTTTTGTAAATTCAAGTCCTTTTTTGGGGTTGTACAAAACGATATCTTTTTTTATGTGCGAAAAATTTTTTTCAAAATATTGGTCGTTGATAAAGTCGCTTAATGGGTAAACCTTTTTGAAGCCAAATTTACTTAAGAAATTTCGGATGTATTCAGCTTGATAACCATTGTCGTATCCTGAAATTAACTTTAAAGAACGTTTGCCTTTAAAAAAATTTTTCTTATAATAGATGCTGCATTTTATTCGATCTTTTAAATGTGTTATTCCTAGGTCGAAATTGAACCTAAAAATGTCTCTAAGCTTTATATTGTGCCAGTCCCATTCATTGTGAAAAAAATTATCAACACTGAGCCACCATAAAAACTTTTGAGTAATTCTTGTGTTCCGGAGAATTTCTAATCCTTGAACTTCTGGATAAACCTCAATATTGTGAGCGTTATTTTCAACATGTTCGGATTTTTTTATGTTGTATTGTTGATACTCTTTTGGTATATCATGTTTTTTCTCGCCATAATATACAATAAAAGCATCTCTGTTGTTATTGTTCAATATATCGGCAAGTTGATGAAGTAACTCCGGCCCTCCTGTTACAGATCCCGCAGGAACGTGTATGAAAATTTTCGTGTCTGGATAAATTGTCAGCATTCTACACCAATTGAAAATCAATATCGTTTTCTAAATGAAGGGTGTTGCCGAAATTTGGATGCCAAAATAAGAACTCATCTTTTTGACGTTTATGAATGAATTTTACGTCAAAAGATAGGACGTGATGGATAAAGTCAAAATGCTTACTTCCTTTATTGAAATCCTGTAAATTAGTCTCCATGCGTACACTATAACGGCCTTTAGGAAGACCGTGATGTTTCGCATTCACTTTTACTTCAAAAACATCTCTGTTGTCGGGGGCGGTAATAATATCTGTCATAAAGAACGCGACTCTTGTTTCTGACGTATTTTGGAAGAAAATGCATAGCTGAAATTTTTTTTCGCCGTCGTTCTTTTTGAGCTTAATTAGAAAAGAAATCGGTTCGTCGTTTGCTATGGCTTCTGGATTTTCGTTGAGAATGGAAACTTCAAGAAAATCAATGTCGTGTGTTAACTGTGAGAAGTGTTCTCGATGTTTGTCCTGTATTATTGTATGATTGACAATGTCTTCAATTGCTAGGTTATTGATGTAATAGTCAACGCTTTTTTCTGCAGAATCAATTAAATTAATGGATCCATTGTGTAAGACAATGCCTTTGTCGCATAACATTTTGATTGAATCCATATT
>JAHAZA010000108.1 GCA_018385415.1 Treponema sp.
CCTTAAGTAATTAAATATTTTTTTGGAAATGCCCGCAGAAATTGCGAAAAGTAAAGATATGAAAAAAAACTTTATCATACACCCCATCGTTCATCACGCCAGAGCTTTCCATAATATTAATATTCAAATAATAATTTAAATATTAATCTAAAACCTGGGTCGACAGGGTTCGAACCTGTGGAATACCGGCACCAAAAGCCGGGGGCTTACCGCTTGCCGACGACCCAAAATGAGTAAGTATAGATTATCAAAAATTACTGTTTTTGTCTATTAATAAAGGAATTTATTTTTAGAACTTAATCCATGTCGCCAGTATCAGCTTCAATGACATGACCAGCATTGTACTCTTCAAGAATTTTATTCTGAAGCTCTGTACGGAATTCTGGACTAATAGGATGAGCTACATCCTTATATTCTCCAGTTGCTGTCTTTTTGCTTGGCATAGCAATAAATAGGCCATCTTTGCCTTCAATAATTTTTACATTATGTACAACAAAACAGTTGTCAAATGTGACTGTGACATAAGCCTTGAGCTTTCCTTCTGAAGTTACCTTAC
Organism: Treponema sp.; assembly: GCA_018385415.1. Lineage (GTDB taxonomy): Bacteria > Spirochaetota > Spirochaetia > Treponematales > Treponemataceae > Treponema_D. The sequence goes on from JAHAZA010000108.1 coordinate 557, forward strand.
GAATACGTAATTCTGTTACTTGCATGAGTTGCCTCCTTAATAGCAAGAGCATACATTCCAGGAACCGGACAAAGCATTTCGGGCAGTTTCAACATCCTTTTCTGATGCAAAAACTCCAAATACCGTAGAACCTGAGCCTGACATATCAGTATATAGAGCACCATTATTCTTTAAATCCAATATGGCTCGCTCTATTTTGGAATATTTCTTTGAGATCACACTTGTAAAAGTATTTACAAATTTCCAGTTTTCAACAGATCCTTTGTAAATATCCTCAAGTTCATTCAAAGATGGATATTCCAAATTTCGGCCGGATTCATAAAACTCGTCAACCAAAGAATAAGCTTCCTTTGTAGAGCTATGAACTCCGGGGAAAATCATTAAATAATGCAAATCGTTCCTTCTGGGAATAGTTTGAACAACCTCACCTCTTCCAGTTACGATTGCTGATCCTTTTCCTGATTCATCACAATCAAGAAAAAAGAAAACATCACTACCGACCATTGCCGCAATTTCTTGCAGCTGATCATAAGGTAAATTTACGCCACTGACTTTATTAAATGCTTTCAGGAAGGAAGCTCCATCACTGGAACCGCCCCCCAACCCTCCACCAGAAGGGATCTTTTTTTTAATTAACACATTTACGCCAGGTAAATCTGAACCAGATACCTTGCGAAATCCATTATACGCAGAACTAACTGTATTAATTTCAGGAAGCTCCAGAGAATCACATTTTACAGAACAAACATTTTTTTCATTAGTCAATTCGATAATAATTTCATCACACAAACTGACTGTAGAAAAAATACTTTCAATTCCATGGTAACCATCCTGCCGTTTGGGTAAAACTTTTAATCCAAGATTTATCTTAGCAGGTGCCAGCACAGAAGTTATTTTGTTCATACACTAAAAGTGTAACTCTAAAAATATATTATTGTCAAATTATATTTATTTATAGTAACATTATTTCAGACAATCCGATTATTCCTAATCTGCTTGTAAATTAAATATCTGACGGGAAATGGCATTATAATTGACATGACTTGCCATGATTTATAAAATCCATTTTATGGATCCAGAAGTAACAACAGTTAAGTTTTCATACTCAAAAGAATTTTCAGACGAGAGTGAAACTAATAATAAAACCTGTACTGATTTTGAAGATGCAGAAGGTCTTAATGACTTTGAAGATCTAGATTATGATGATGATCTTTATGGAAGTTATGATAGTAACGAATCAGAAGATTTAGACGACATTGCCGAGGACTCTTTAGATTCACAGGAATAAAGCATAAAAAAAAGCTGTTCCATAGATATACTGTGCTGTAAAGTAACTGGAATATGGAACAGTTTTTTTTTAGTGTGGGGAAAAAAATAATTTAATACTATTTAATCTTTTTTCCGTTGTGCCAAAGTTTTTCAAGATCATAAAAATCTCTGGCAGGTTTTGACATAAGATGAACTACAATATTTCCAAGGTCAATTAAATTCCAGTCATCACCATCCGGACTCTTCTTATTTGTAAGATGAATTTCAAGATCATTTTCCTTAATGTATTCCTTAACCTGTCGGTAAAGTCCCTGCCAGTGTGCACTGGAGTTTACTGTAACGATTACAAAATAATCAGTCCAACTGTTCAATTCTGAAATATCAAGAACAACTACATCATTACCTTTTCCATCTTCCATCAACTGTGCAATTTCTAACGCTTTATCCTGAATTGTTTTCATATATCTATTTTACCTCTATTATTTCTTTTCTCTCTGACGAACCCATCGTCCATCAAAATTTTTACCTAAAACAAGAGTAAAGTCAACATTGGCTTCGGTTTCAGTATCATCTTTATTGATTTCCTCTTCCTCTACCTTAGTACAATGAATAAAATCTCCGATATTCATTGCAACCTCTGGTTGTCCAATATGATCAATGATATAAGTTTCTTCAACTTCTTCTTCACCATCAGTATTACCGATATCAAGAACTTCAAATGCCGCGCCTTCAAGAAGTATCTTTGTATTATGGGCAAGCCCGAGAACTTTTGTTCCATTGAGAATTCGAATTACATAAGGACGAGCATTGGCTGATCCAGAAGGAGAAACGATTGAGTTTATAGACTTCTTTACAACATCCTTAATATATTCACCATTTCTAAATGGCATCAAAAGAGTTTTTCCATCTACAGTTGTATTTGTTCCTGTAACTGTTACAGCTTCGAAGCGTTCTGTATCAAGTTCAGAAATATACTGGAATAATTCCAAAAGATCTTTATCTTTTACATTGGATGTCATTCTTGATGACAACTGATTAAAATTTGTATTATTCAAATAAATATTTGAATTCGATTTTACAGCAGACAAAAATGCTACTGTTGCATCCTGACGACGTTCCTGAATACTGCTTTCTGTATCTTCATCAAGATGATATGTAAGAAAAGTTCTAAGCTTTTCTCCATCAAGAGTTACACGCCCACTAGGAAGCAGCCACTTATCATCAGTTGAAGATCTGGCATCTACAGGCATCGGAATAAACAATTCAAAGCCACCAAGAAGGTCTGCCATTTCCACCATATTATTAACTGAAATCTCAAGATAGAAAGGAACATCAACTTTAATAAAATTTGAAACTGCCTGTCTGTAAGCCTCAATTCCCTTTTCTGAATAAATCGCATCAATTCTATCTACACGGTCAAGAGCAGGATGAAGACCTCCTGTATTTCCAGGAATATTAACAAGAACACCTTTACCTGTTACTGGATAATAAATCAAAACATCTGTAAACAATGCCTGATTTTTATCTTTAAGAACAAAAAGAACTTTAATAACAGGATCCTTCTGCAGGTTTTCCTGAATTTTATCCTGCTTTGCATAAATGGAAATAAATACAACCAGTGCAACAACAATAGCAGCAATCATTCCAATAAAAATGAGACCTTTTCGTTCCCTCTTTAATTTCATTTTTCCCCTCTTATATTTTCTTTAAGCAATATTCATCTTCAATTCATCAAGGAACAGTTTTGTAACAGGACTGATTTTTTTTCCTTTTTTTGTAAGATACTCAATGCTTTCATTTACAACAGTAAAGACCATTTCGTTCAATTCCATTGCAAACAGTCTTTCAAGATATTTTTCTGTTACATGTTCACGGCCAGGTTCAATCTTATCAGCAACAAATAAAAGCTTTGCAAGATCACAAAGATGTTCACCACCGAAAGTATGATTTGCAACAGCCTGAATAATCTGTTCATCAGTTATTCCAAAATCTTTTTGTATCTTTACCGCTGCTGCTCTTCCGTGAAGAAGTGCAGGCTTATCTTTTTCTAAATCAGAAATAGGCTTTCCGTCTTTTGATGCAAGTGAAATCAAAAGACCGTCATCCATTTTTTTGCACATATCATGAGCAATACCACAAAGATATCCGCGACGAGGATCAAGACCATAATGCTCACATAATTTTTTACACATCTGTGCAGTTCTTACGCTATGTTCATAACGACTTTCTGAAACTGCAGCCATTGTAAATTTTCTGATATCTTCTGTAACTTTCTCGTAATTAATCGTTGTATCCATAAAGTTTATTTTTTACAATATACTCAAAAACACCACTACTAACAAGATAACGCCATCCATTATTTTCTGCTATTCTTGCTCTCACTTCTGTTGATGATAAAGGAAGTATCTGATTTTTAAGCTGAATAAAATCAAAAGGTGATTTTATTTCATCTGTTAAAGTATTTTCAAATCCACCGGTATATGCTCCTGTAGATTTATTTTCAAAACCATTAGTATTAATGCTGTCAACCTTAATTCGTCTTGCAACAATAAGATTACACAACTTTGCTATTTCTTCGCTTTGACGCCATTTATCAAACTCAGAAGCATTCTCCTGCCCCATAAGAAGCCCGGGTTTTCCTTCCAGCTGTCCTTTATATTTTTCTATAATGTATTTTACAGTATCTATTGTATAGGAAGTTCCACCCCGTTCAATTTCACATGGTTCAACTTCAAATCTTTCATCGTCTTTAAATGCAGCCGCCAGCATAGCCACACGGTTTTCTGGAGATTCCATATCTTTTGCAATTTTATGAGGAGGAACAAATGCTGGCACAAAAAGGATCTTATCATAACCTAATGTACTGCATACATCATCTGCCATAGCAAGATGCCCGATGTGAACAGGATTAAAAGTTCCGCCAAAAATTGCAAGTTTCATGAAAATTCCCTTACCTACATTTCTGATCCAGGATACTGAACGTTTTCTTCGTCATCTTCAAAATCTGCACGAAGCTTCATAAACTCACTTTCTTCTGGAGCTTCTTTCTTAATTAGAGTTGTTGCTCCTTCACCGTTATTTTCAAGACGGTCAACAAGCTTCATTACAGCATTACGTGTCTGGCCAAGTCCTTTATTCATCATTACAGAAATTGAAAGAACTACTGTATCAGGTTCTTTTTCTTTAATTGCCGCAATAACTTCCTGGGCACGTTCTTCTGCACCTTCAACATCAATTTTGTTACAGAGAACAATTCTTGGCTTTTTATAAAGATCTTCAGAGAAGGATTTCAATTCATTGCAGAGAGTATCGTAAGCTGTAAGATAATTTTCATCAGAAACATCAATCATGAAAATAAGACATGATGTTCTTGAAATGTGCTTAAGGAACTGAATACCAAGTCCCGCACCTTCTGATGCACCTTCAATAATTCCTGGAATATCGGCGATGATAATATCACGGTCTTCACCTGCATTTAATACACCAAGGTTGGGAATTTTTGTAGTAAATGGATATGGTGCAATTTTTGGTCTTGCATTTGTAAACGCTGTAAGTAAAGAAGATTTTCCTGCATTAGGAAATCCTACAAGACCAACATCAGCCATAATACTTAATTCTACACGAAGTTTTCTGGTTTCACCCGGAGTTCCTTTATGGGCATAACGAGGAGCCTGGTTTGTAGATGTTTTAAAGTGAACGTTTCCCCAACCGCCTTTGCCGCCTTTAAGAAATACGAACTGTTCGTCTTCTGCCTGTGTTGTAAATTCGTAAATGATCTCATTTGTATCAGGATCACGGATTGTTGTTCCTGGTGGAACTGGAATAATGCGGTCTTCACCGTTTTTTCCGTATTTATTCCAGCTCTGGCCATCACCGCCGTTTTTAGCTTTGATAATCGGGTGATATCTGAGGTTAGCAAGGGTTCGAAGATTACGTTTTACAGTAAAGATAATATCGCCGCCATCTCCACCATCACCGCCTGATGGACCACCATTTGGAACGTATTTTTCACGTCTGAAGGAAATACAGCCGTTTCCGCCTTTTCCACTTGTAACTTCAATCAATGCTTCGTCTGCAAAACCTGTCATAAAAAACCTCTTCTGGAAAATCAAAACTACTTCAGATACAGATATATTAAAGTAATCTGAACAAACAATAAATAGCCAATATTTGGTTAAACAAAAAAAATACCCGGCAATAAACTACCGGGCATTAAACATAGAAGATTTTCTAAAATTACGCCTGAACAGGTGTAACAGAAATTACTCTTCTGTTTTTGCGTTCACCGTAAACTACTTTTCCGTCTACAGTTGCGAAAAGACTGTCATCTCCAGCTTTCTGTACATTGTCACCTGGATGGAAGTGTGTTCCACGCTGTTTAACAATGATAGATCCTGCTGTTACAGTTTCTCCAGCATATTTCTTAACGCCAAGGTGTTTTGGATTAGAATCGCGTCCGTTTTTTGCACCGCTACCGCCTCTAGTTCTTCCCATATTAGTCCTCCAACTTTAATTCAAAAGTAACGTTTTCTGGAAACTCTTCACTTAAACTTTCAAAGCCCTTCTGAAGAAAGTCTCCTATAGTAGAAATCCTTTCCTGTAAAATCGGATCAGATTTCTTTGTCTCCACCATGAAAGTTAATAAACCTCTGGTGGAAGTATCTGTATCAAACTCAATTCCACTTGTATCAGAAAGCACTTGAATTGCAGTACGCATCAAAACTGTAACTGCACTACAAACAATGTCCTTTCCACTTTCTGCAAATCCGGCATGTCCCAAAGCTTTACACTTAAGAACGCTGCCGTCTTTTGCTTTTACAAGTGTAACCGCAGTCATTAGCCTACGATTTCTTCAACACGTACGTTTGTGTACTGCTGTCTGTGACCGATGAGACGGTGGTAGTCTTTCTTGCTCTTGTATTTGAATACGAGAACTTTCTTATCTTTGAAAGAATCTTCAACTACAACCTGAACTTTAGCACCCTTTACATAAGGTGCACCAACTGAAACTTTGTCTCCGTCGCTTACGAGAAGTACAGAGTCAATATCAATTTTTGTACCTTTTTCAGCGTCGATTTTGTCTACCTGGAGAAGAGCACCTTTTTCTGCTTTATACTGCTTTCCCTTATATTCAACAAGTGCGTACATAAAAAAATAACCTCACTTAAAATTATTCACAAAATTTCCCAAAGTATTAAACGGGGATTTATACAATAGGCATATTAATGTAGAATGAATATTATCAGAATTCGACCTTATTGGTCAATAGAAAACAACGAATTCGGACAGAAGAATTACGAATTTTTCTAATGTTTATGGGAATTTCTGCCGAATTTTCAGGGCTTATTTTTATTCCATACATTTTTTTTTACAACATTATTTTGTAGTATAAGCTTGTATTTCTACAATTTGTTTAAAATAAAAAAGATCCCTCATTTTATTGAGAGATCTCTTTGCGCCCGCTGCAGGTTTTGAACCTGCGACACATGGATTAACAGTCCATTGCTCTACCAGCTGAGCTAAGCGAGCATTGTTCGTTAGAACATTTGATACTTTATAGAAATTCAGATTCTTTGTCAATACAGCTTTTTAAAATTTTTAATTTTTTTTTATAACTTACAGATATCGATTTTCAATCATAGTTCTGTTATAATTCCATCAAAACGTAACTATTATATCGGGTAAACTTTTAACTTATGTAAAATTCTGATATTGAGAATTGGAGTAATTGAATGAAAAAAATCACAGGATTTATATTAGGTATTACTGTACTTACTGGAGCACTTTCTGCTCAGACAAAAGAAGAACTTGCAAAAGTTGATACAGTTCTAAGCAAGATGTCACCTAGAGCCAGACGGGAACTTATTATCACTGACAAATCTGCATTTGTTAAAGACTTAAAAATTGTTCTTGAAGAAGAAAAGAAATATTCAAATGACGGTGATCTCCCACTCTACTTTTTAATTGACAAAAAGCATTACGCACCAAAACCATACGAACCAAAAAACTTAAAAAAGCTCGTTGCAAACAACTACTACAACATCAACAGAGCCGATCTTTCTTTACGCCCAGATGTAGAAGAAGCCCTTGTAAAAATGGCAAAAGCTTCTCAAGCTGATGGAATTACACTTCTTATCAGTTCTACATACAGAAGCTATGATTACCAGGCAAAACTTTTTCAGCGTTGGGTAGATATTGACGGACTTGAAGAAGCAGAAAGAGAAAGTGCAAGACCTGGAACAAGTCAGCACCAGTTAGGCTCAGCAATTGACTTCGGTTCAATTTCAAATGACTTCATCAACACAAAAATGGGAAAATGGCTTTTCAATAACGCCTGGAAATACGGATGGACCCTTTCATTCCCACAACAGTACGAGGATATTACAGGCTACCGGTATGAATGCTGGCATTACCGTTTTGTCGGTATTCCTGCTGCACAGTTGCAGAGAAAGTACTTCAATGATGTTCAGCAGTATATGCTGGAGTTTATTGATTTGTGGAAAAACCTATAGATGTAAATGAGCACAAAAAAAAGCGGGCAAAAAGTGAAGTGCACTTTTGCCCGCTTTTTTTATACCTGTTTATTTAGATGTACAGAATCTGAATCCTAAATAGTTATAGAACTCATTAGGGTCAAAGCCGTAACGATCGCCGGCATATATAAATCCCGTATATGAAGACCAGGAACCTCCACGACCGATTCTTTCAGCACCAAATCTTGGTCCCACTGCTCTTTCACCTGGAGTAATTTCTGTATACACATCGTACCAGTCCCAGCAATATTCCAGAACATTTCCACTCATATCATAAAGACCAGCTCCGTTTGGATTACCACTACCAGGAGCTGGAGTCATATCATCACTTTTGAACACAGTTCCTGCAGTACCAACAGTGTGAGTTGTATCTGTATTTGCATCAAACCATGCAACCTTACTTTCCGGAAGAGAAGGATTATCAAGCCCTAAAGCTGTAATCTGCCCCGAAACCAATCCACCACTCTGGTATCCTGCTTTTGTAACACGAGCGGCATACTCCCATTCTGCCTCAGAAGGAAGTCTATATCCGTCATTTTCCCATTTACATTCAGCAAGATCACAGGATGCAGTATCAGTTGCATCACGAAGAATTTCATTATTATGATAATAGCATGGAGTTCTACCCATCATTTCACTTAATGCATTGCACCATACAATAATATCGTACCAGCTGACCATTGTTACCGGCTGATAAGCCCCATCTTTTGTAGGAGCTTTACCACGACGGCCATATGCACCTTCCTGGCCTGGATTCTGAAATACATAACCTTTTTCTTCTGCGTAATTTCTTACAATGTACCACAGGTTATATGTTGTTTCATACTTATTCATTTTGAATTCTGTAATCCAGCGGGTTGCAGTCATAGACTGGGAATTTTCCCCGATTACATATGTATCGTAGAGAACGCCTTCCTGTGGGCCAAGACGTACAAGATTTATATCACTGAAGCTTGACGATTCAGTTTTATTTTCTAAAGCAGCTGAAGGCAATGCCATAAGGACTGCAACAGTTAATGCAATAATATTTGTCTTTTTCATTTTTTTTACCTCGACAGCAGCATCACAATACTGCATTTTTCTTCCTGTTATATAACAACCGAATGCTGAATAAAGTTAACAAAACGTCGGAATTCTAACATATTTTTAATTTAGTGGATAGTTGGAATTTCAAGAAGCTTTCACTTTGTTTTGTGTATTTTTTTTGATTTAAAAGAGTAAGTTATATCAGGAGGAAATTTTGAAACACCTTATGCTAATTACAACTTCTTTAGTACTGCTTCTTGTTCTTGCAGGCTGCAGAACCTCAGATAAATCAAAAACTGCCGGTTTTGTATATTCCATCAAAAACGCAGAAGTACGGGGCAATTTTCTGAATTTTACATTGAAAAATCATAATAACCGCTCATTAAGAAAAGCAACTGTATACGTACAATTAGGAATTCAAAACCAGGAAAGTGATTTTTCTGAAATTCCTGCAATCGAAAAGACATTTGAATGTAATCTTAACCATCTTGAAAAAACAGATTTTTCCATCTGCCTTTCAGAGTACGATTTATTTATTGATAAGGAAAACGAATTATCAGATCTGCTAACCAGTGGCGACATATATATAAAGCGTATATATGCAGAGGAGATCACCTTTGACGATAATCTTCTCTGGTATGACAAATATGGAAACTGGTGTTTCTGGTAAAAAAACTGTTCAATTATTTATCTTCTTTTTTGTTGTCTTTTTCACGAATTGCAATACGGCGGATTTTTCCACTGATTGTCTTTGGAAGTTCCTTTAAAAATTCATAAATACGAGGAACTTTATACATAGCAGTATTTTCTCTTGCAAATGTAGAGATTTCTACTTCCATTTCTTTCGGATCTCTGTCTACATAATCCTGAGAAAGAACGATCGAAGCTTTTACTGCCATTCCCCGTTTTGGATCTTCAACACCTGTTACAGCACATTCCATTACAGCAGGATGCTTCTGAAGAACTGACTCAACTTCAAATGGACTGATTCTGTAACCAGAAGATTTAATAATGTCATCTTTACGTCCAACGAACCAAACATATCCGTCTTCGTCCTGAGTAACATTGTCTCCAGTATGATATACACCGCCTTCAAATGCAGCGTCTGTCAATTCCTTGTTTTTGTGATAGCCCATCAAAAGTCCGATTGGGCGTTCTTTTTCAACATGAATACAAAGTTCACCGATTTCGCCTCTAGGAACAGGCTTTCCGTCAGGGTCAAGAACCTCTACATCGTATAATGGATTAGGAAGTCCCATTGAACCTGGTCTGATTTCTGAATAATCCTTGAAGTTACCACAGATGATTGTTGATTCAGTCTGACCGTAACCTTCATAGATTTTTTTACCTGTTTTTTCGAACCATTTATTGAATACTTCACCATTTAATGCTTCACCGGCAGTACTGAAACGCTGGCACAGGCTTAAATCATACTTTGAAAGATCCTGACGAACCAGAAAGCGGTAAACAGTTGGTGGTGCACAGAATGTTGTAAGTCCATATTTTGCAATCATCTGAAGCATCTTATCTGGTTTAAGCATGTTCATGTCATATACAAACAATGCTGTACCACAAATCCACTGTCCGTAAAGTTTACCCCATGTAGATTTTGCCCATCCGGTTTCTGCAATTGTAAGATGAAGACCATCATCAACTACACCATGCCAGTATTTTGCTGTCATAATATGTCCGATTGGGTACGTAAAGTCCTGTAAAACCATTTTTGGATAACCCGAAGTTCCTGATGTAAAATAAAGGAGCATTGGATCATCATTATATGTTTTTTCTTCGCCTTCTGGTCTTGGAAAGTCAGCTTCACATTTTTCATATTCTCCGTGAAATGAAACCCAGCCTTCACGGTCTGGACCGACTGTTACAAGATACTGAACAGATGGAGAATTAACTTTTGCCTTTTCGATTTCTGTCTGAACGTGTGGATTATCGTAAGAAATGATCATTTTGACGTCAGCAGCGTTTGTACGATATTCAAAATCAGACTGTAAAAGCTGATCTGTAGCAGGAATTACGATTGCACCGATTCTGTGCAAAGCTGGCATTAAAATCCACCATTCATAACGACGGCGAAGAACCAGCATTACTGTGTCACCTTTTTTTATTCCCTTTGATTTAAGCCATGCTGCAGCTCTTTTTGATTCACGGGAAATATCTGTAAATGTAAAGATTTTTTCATCATCAAAGTCATCAATCCAGACTAAAGCTCTCTTTTCTGGAGCTAATTCTGCATATCTGTCAACAATGTCGTATGCAAAGTTAAAATTTTCAGGTTTTGTAAGTTTACAATTGGCAACAAAATCCTTATAGTCTTTATACTCTCTATTTTCTGTTAAATATTCGTGGGAAAGTTCCATATTTCAAGCAGATCCTTTTAAAAATTTATACGGCTTTACTTTCTGTTAGACACTATTTTACAAAAAAAGTTGCAAAAAAAATAAATTTTTTTACTATACTTTTAAATTTTTTATGCTAATTTTATTGAACTATAC